>JAQWJE010000034.1 GCA_029248525.1 Candidatus Binatia bacterium | reverse complement strand
CCACCGACACGCCTGGGTGCCGCGAGACTGTATGTGCCGAAAGAAACGGATTCCTCATTCCCCTTCAGGATCCAAGGAAGCTCGCCGACGCTATTTCGGAGCTGATCTCCTCGCCGGAACTACGGCTGCAAATGGGTGAAGAAAGCCGAAGAATTGTCGAAGAACGTTTCGATGCAGCCATCGTAAACGAAACTGTTATCGCAGCTCTGGAACTCAACTAAGGCCGGCCTCGACAAGAAGCGGATCTTCCCAATTTTTCTCTGGCATCTAGCAATTGGCTCGTCGCGCCCTATACCCGACCGGAGTGAATGCCTTCGGCCGACATCCGCGCACGATGCCAAAACGCCTCCCGCCGTCCGTCGAGTATCGACTTCTTATAACATTTAGCTGTCTTCCAACCTTCTTTGGACGCTGAGTCCCTAGCATCTTCCGAAACGACAAGACCTGCCGAGATTCTCGCCAGACTCTTAGCATCGGTAGGATCAAACAACCGGGACTCCGGGAGCAGCTCCGGTATTCCCCCTGCGGTCGAACCAATAGCTGGCACACCGCGAGCCATGGCTTCAATTAGCGCGCGGGGCAAACCTTCTTGGCGGGAAGGTTGCCAATACTGATCAAGTGAGTCCATCCAGCCGAACACCGCCTCTCCTGAAGGGAGCGGGCCCAGCAGTGCCAGGCGGGACTCCACCCCCAATCCCTTTGCAATCTTCCGTATACGGGTTCCGGCACCGCCGCCTAGAACTTCCAAGAAGACATTGAACCCATGGTCCGCAAGCAACTTGATTGCCTCTAGAGCCGTATCAACGCCCTTGTACTCCACATCAACATTGCAGCAAATCCCTAGTCTCACCGCAGCTTTTGGGTTCCCCCTTAGACTACGATGGCCCAAAAGTTCTTCAGCAATCGGGGTCACCTCCACATTGGAACAGGCAATCTGAAAGGCAGGGGACGGATAGCGACGCTGAAGAAAATCTTCCGTGACGTACAAAATCTGGTCCGCTCCCGCGGCAGCACGACGATTGCGCGCTGCCGCAATCGGGGCGTAGAAACTCGCGAGGGTTGAATGGTAGTACGTTGCATCCCACGCACAACCAACCATTTCGATTGCCCGCGGATACGGACGGACCCGCCTCAATGCCCGCCAGAAGGCCGCAAGCCCCAATTCGCTGGGCAAACGCGCGGCAAGTGCCCCCGTCTTCGCGATCAGCGGATCTAAATGCGCATGAATCGCGCGGCGGCGCCGCAGGACGCTAATCGGAGAAGAGAAATTCGGTACCAAGTCAAAAACTACACCATCTCCTGACGCCAGCGTCAGATTTCCGGGCTGATCCGTACTTGACTCAGCTCTTCGACCAACAACGACCACCTCCTCGAAGGAATTGAGGTACCGCTTAAAAACCTCATACGAAAAACTTCCTCCGCTAAAGACATCTTTGCCCCGCACGTGGAATCTATGATCATGAACGAAAAGAAGTTTCATAAGAATCACCCTATCCGACAGGCTCGTCCACTGGCGCCATCTCGGCACGCAGGCAGAGCTTTCGAGCTGAAACCGCGAGCCAAACGTTGGAAATGGTCATCATGAGACTTGCGGCAACCGCGGCCCCGAGACTTCCTAAGTCCGGGACCAATGTGACTCCGATGGCGATCAACCCGATCGCTCCGACAAAAGCAACTCGAAGTAGAATCTTCTCATAACCGGCCATCGCGTGAAAAAGCACTACCGGACCCGCTACGATACTAAAAAACTGTCCGATCGAAAAAATTGGTAGAAGACTATTCGCCTCCACTACCCCGCTATCCATCGACTCCAAAACGCATCCACCAAAAACGCTCAAAGTCACCAAAGCGGGAAATCCAATCCCGGCGGAAAGAAGGGAGGTATGCCTCATCATTGCCTTGGCCTCAGTGATCGCACCGTCGCTCCAACTCTTCGATAAGCGACGTGCTAGACCAAAATTCAGGGCGCCAAGCGGCAATGTTGCGGACGACACGAGGGTACGACAAAAAGCATATTGGCCCGCTTGGTCAGTCCCGAGAAAAACGCTTACTAGTAGCAAATCCGCTCTGGTTCTAAGCTGAGTCAGAACACCTGCCCAGCCTAGCGACGACGCTATTGCAGTCCAGCGCACGGAACCCTGCCGTGCCGTGGGATCTTGTCCAATGGCAGTAGCAGCCCCCCATACCCAAGGTACCGCCCCCGAGGCAAGTAGTACACCCAGCAATACGCCAATCGCTCCCGCCACCGCCGCCTGCTGGCCAGTGAAAGCTTCCCCACCGGCAATAGACACTAGCATCGCGACGAAGACCGCGACAGGCCGGGAAAATTGCATTAGGGAGACGGCCTCGCGAAGTTTTCCAGACCCTCTCAGTATACCCACCAAAATCTTCATTGGTACGAACGCGAAAGTCAGTAGCAGAACCACTGAGGTTTCCTCCAAGGAAATTTCAACTGGAAGCGAAGCCCCAACGAAACAAACAACGCTCAAGGCGATAAAGCGAGCCAAAAACTTACGAACTGCAAAATGTACAAACCGCAACGCCTCTAGCGAGGGAGCCGAGTCCCCAAGGGCACCAATCACTCTTGTCCCGGTGAGGTCCAGCCCAAACACTAGTACGGATGCCAGCACCTCCGCGGTCGCGATCATCGCAGCGTAAATTCCGAAATCAGAAACCCCCACCCAATACAAAATCGACCACTGCACCCCGAGACTTAGCGCACCACCCAACAATCGAAGGGCAAGCACCAAAACGCCATCGGAAATGATCCGACCCGACAAATCACTACTCATCGCGCCACCGGCGCCCTGCACTTAAATTCATGAGGTCTTGGAAGTCCACTTCAACGACCATGACTAGGGTTTCGATGAGATGCCATACCCGCCCCGGCAGATAACCGGGCGCCTCTATTCGAGAAGACTTTAAGCACATGCAGGAGCAACAATGGGACAACCGTGGTTTTCAAGAAAAAAGACATCAGGAACGCAGCGTCCGCACGGCTTGAATAGATCGCCACGATCATGAAATTCACATAGGCAAAGTGGCTAAAGACCCCCAGGTACGAAATGCGATAAAGAGCGAAGGTCGCTACAGCCAAGACAAAGTACGCACCCATTACACCGACAACGCCGAATGATAGATAACCTTCGGCAACCAAACCAAAGCCCTTCCCCGACCCATCATTCTGAAGGAGAGTTCTATTGAACCACTCTCCCCCGCTTACTCCCGATCCTATTCCAAAAAAACTCGACGTGAACACCCGACCGAGGTCGCCAAGAAACAACTCGCTACCCAATCGGACATCCCAATATTTGGAGCAAATCTTGTAGAGATTTTTCCCAGCGCTGGAGAACTCTCCGTAAAGAATCGTCTCTACAAAGTCGAATCCCCGATCAACTCGAAACGAATCATCCAAGCTTATAAACGATTTCCAATCCTGCCCAAGGGTGGCGACCGCTGCAGCTAAAAGCATCAAACTATAAAACTGCAACTTCGAAACGGGCCGCAAATACAGGCAGCGAAAAGCGATGACCTGGAAACCAAGCGCAACAACCACATCACGTTCCCCGAGAGAGCCGAACACTGCCAGCATGAATGCCATTGCGATGCCTGCAAAAAACAAGGCTTGCGAACTCTTCCTAGCGGCCTCAAGTGCGCCATACTTCATCCCACAATAGAGTGTCAAAATGTTGGCAAACAACACCCAAGTCTTGATTGAGGAGCCCCGAAGGCCCTGCTTGCTAAGGCCGCCCGCCACGGCAAAGTACATGGGCACTGCGGCCAAAATTGCGAGACTGATAATTAGCCAGGTCGGTGGCGCGGTATTGCGAAAATCCGCGAGACGAATTCTTGTCAAAGGCCGCCACCCAAGACTCAACGATGAAATGCCGAGGGAATACGCCAGCAGGCCGAATCCCATGAGCCAAACCCCCTCGGCTACGATGATCTCTGACGCCTCAGAGTAGCCAAGCAGCACCAATATAGGGAACGACAATGTATAGAGGGCGAACCCAACCACAAATGCCCCCAGCGGAGCGATTGGATGAGGCTGGCCGACAACCAGACACGCGAACGCAATTGTCGCGAAGCCTACCATATGAGCAATCAGGGATGCGCCCGGCATTCCCCAGGCCCAGACGGGCAGTGAAAGTGCCAGAATAGCCAACAAGTAAATAGGCTTTTGTCCAGCGGGTGAAGGCACCACAATGCGCTTCGATTCCCTGCGGCTTACCCTCATCGGATTCGAAGCCCACGGTTAAGATCTAACCCGCCCCAAGGCGCGAGATCCACAGGCAGCAATCGGGTCAGATTTTGTACGTCCGGTAAGAAGATTTCATGAAGTCGGTTGAATTGATCTCGACTCAGGGGTGGCGTCCTAATCGTCTCCATATTGCGTCGGTCAATCGCGTTCTTGATCCGATGACGCATTACCCTCGGCAAAATCCTAGCGACCGACGCCCTCCCGGGATAGGCCCCCCTAACTACCTGATTGACGATAGAACTTTTCGGAAGACGAGCGACATTTGCACTTGCGGCGGACCCCGACCACCTTCCGCGAGTAAGGCCCAACCAACTTGCGATGCGCGGGCGGACCGTGCTTGGCTCGCTCCGGTATTCCTCACTAATGATCACTAGAAAACTACTGAGTGGAAACAAGTTCAGATACCGCGCAAGCTGAACTCCATAAAGGCCGGCTCCAACAAAAGCTCCCAGAGTTCGCCCCGAAGGATCAGACGGCTGCCGGTGAATACGATTTCGCTCTTCTCGTATCGCATCTTCGAAACTGCGTGACTCCCCACCGATTGCGCGAGCCTGCCAATAGGACGAGTACGCGCGGGCGATTGGATTCCGCAACATCACGACCATCTTTGGCGGCTGATCCGGAAAGTATCCTCGAATTCGCTCTGCGGCCACATCGCGATACAGGTACTGAGGAGAAGCATCGCCCACGAGCGCCTCGGTGGGCGCGCCCTTGAAATGGGATTCGTAAAACTTTGATCCGCGCGCAAACGATTTGTCGGAACTGAAAAACTCCACCTCCTTAACCTCTGGAATGAAAACATCCTCGCGAAACGACAGGTCTTGTGCGAGCGCCGTTGTTCCGCTTTTCGCAGCTCCCAAGATCAAAAAATCCACTTCTGACTTCACCACCCAAACCCTCCAACTATTGGAATGTACCAAAGCCTGATTTCTAAACGATCCATGCAAAGGAAACTGGAAGAACCAATCACCTATCCCCCCCTAGGTCGGAACCGATATCTTGCCGAGCCGAAAAAACAGCCAACCCGCGAGCAAATTTTGCACTTTGCGGCGCAATGTCAGCCGCTCTCTGGTAGGCCGAGGTCGCTGTGTCGAAATCATAAGCACGCTCGGAGGCCAACCCCAGAAGATACCAAGCTTCCCCTAATCTCGGTGAGTAATTGGTTGCAAGCCTAAATTCTTGGGCGGCAAGATCATATCGACGTCGGGCGAGATATATCTTGCCGAGCCGAAGCCGGGCCTTCGGCTTAAACGGATTTACCCTAATTGCGTGTTCAAGCTTTCTGACTTCAAACTCGGGAACTTGAGACAGGCGCCCTGCATCCGCGAGAGCGAGGGTCAATTCATATTCGTCAATTCCCGATTCGATGCCTCGAGAAAACTCCTCAACCGCCGCCGAGAGATTATCCTGTCTCCCCAAAATCTCAGTTATCAACACTCTCCGGCTCTTCAAGGACGAAGGGGCCATTGCAATCGATCGTCGAATCAGAACTTCGCTCTGAGCCAAGTCGCCAGCTTTGACAAGTTCTCGGGCGGCCTGCCGTAGAAAAATAGCCTTGTCGGCGTGTCGTGGGGCGAGATCGGCGGCTTGGAGCCACACCTCTGCTGCAACCGAATGCGACGAAATGTCCGAATAAAAGGCCGCCAGAGAAACCGCGGCACGATAACCTTCACTTTTCATCGCACGCCGAAACCCCCGCTCGGTCGCCTCGCGAACCTCCTTACTCAGCCAAGAAACCTCTGCAACCGAAAGCACAGGATGCAGCACACGGGAGGGTGCGCGAAACATCGACTCTTCAATATCCGCGAGAGCCATGTCCCGGTTGCCAAGTCGTGTCGCCAGCACGGCGCGTGCATCTCGCGCGCCAGGGCTACTCGGATTGATCATCACAGCCGCATTCACCGACGACTGGGCCAGCGTGAGTGACATATCCGAGAACCGCACACTCAGGTTCAAATGGGCGTTTGAATCCACTGGAAAGTCCGCGATCGAACGCAAGGAAGCCATCATCCCGCGCGGAGCCTCGCGACTAGCACCCGGCGTACGTTGGGAGAATACCAGCACCAGAAACACAACCACCACCACAGCCGACAAATTGGAGGATGTGATCGACAACGGACGCTCCAAGGTGCGTTGCCCCGAAGTATCGGTTGCGCTCGCATCGACCCGCCAACCCCCACGCAAACCGATCCCCAAGAGCAGTACCGCCGTGATCGCGATTCCCGGCATCTGCAGATCGAAATCCACAAATTCATGAATCAGCAACGCCAGCAGCCCCGCCCCAATCGCCAGCTGCAAAACATACGCGCTATCCGACCGCGTCCGCAGCACCCGCAAAAACCGCCGCGCGACCACCACGCACGCGAACACCAGCATCAGGCCGCCGACCAAACCGGTCTCGGCAAACAGCTGGATGTAATCGTTGTGCGCACGCCGGGCCTGCGAGCCGAAGAAAAACGACTCATCATATTGCGGAAAGGCAACGCCCCAAGACGACAGTCCAACCCCCAGCAAAGGGTAGTCCGTGATCATCGGCACCGAGTCGCGCCAACCCTCGACGCGTGAATCCCAACTTGCCGAGTTGCTGACCGTCTGCTCGAGCCGACGGTCAATATCACTGCCCATCTCGGCCCCACCGCTCGGCAAGAGCACAAAGAGTAACATGACTGCTGCCACTCCGGCTCCAACCTGCATGCCGGCCCGCCGACCGGCGAGAAAGCCGGCCCGCTTCTCGACTGGTACATGCCGCACCAGCAGGAAGAGAAACACGCTCAAACTGACAGCTGCCGCCCCCCATGACCCGCGCGACAAACTGAAAAACAACGCCGTGCCGCAGATCGCAGCCCCTGCCCCGAAGATCACCTGCGTCGTCAGGCGTGGACGTCGCAAATCGATCCGCGTGCGCGCCAGCAGCGGCGCCAGCACCAACGGCAAGGTCAACGCCAGATACCCGCCAAAGTTGTTTCGACTCACAAAAGGCCCGCTGGTCTGCGGGTTGGCCAATCGCGGCTCCCCCCAATCCCAGGGCACGAAGAACCACAGGATCTTGCCATTCCAGGACATCCGTTGCAGCAAACCGACCGCCGCCACCGCAATGGCCGTAAAGGCAACCGCCTGCAGGAGGCGGCGCTGGAACCTCTGATCCTCGCGCGATCCGGGCTCCAGCGGATAGAACGTCACCACCGCAAACACCGCCAGATAGGCGAGGATCTTCAGCAATTCAGCCAGCGTGCGCGACGGATCCAGCGAGATGGTTCGCCACGAAGAAAAGAACCCGGCGTGTTCGCTGCCGACCCAACGCTCGAGCAACATGCGCTCGTTACGCTCGAGCAACGGCTCGCCCGGCAGGCGACCCCAGGCATCCGGGACGACCGTCTGCAGATCGAACTTCTCGACATCACCAACCGCCGGCAAAGCGACCGGTTGAGCCAGATCTGCTGCCTGCACGCCCGCATCATCACGCACCAGCAAGGCACGCACGGTATCTTCGTAGGGTGCCTTCTCGGGCCATCCGGGCAGCGACAACTCATAGGTTGCGTATGTCGAAGGCGAAATCGCACCCAGCAAGGCTGGCGGCAATGGCAGGATTTGCAGGAGAACAACACCGAGAAACCCGACCAGCGGCGCCCAGAGCATCCGCGGCACGGCCGGCAGGCCCGCGTTCCGCGAAGAAAGCCCGCCGGACCCCACACCAAAGCGCAGCTTGACCAGCCACACGATCACCAACCCGCAGGCCGCGATCTCGAGCAGACCATAGGCCTGCGGATGCACCGACCCGAAGGCAGAGGGTGCGAATACGATGATGAAAATCAGCCCGGCTGTAACCAATCGATCACAGATCTCGGCTATGCCACCGCGACGTGTCTTTTTTGCGTGACGGCTGGCGGGAATCAACGGAAATCGGCCCCCGGCTCAGGCCGGCGTCTGGCCGTTGCCGCCACGGGTATCTTCGCCGGCATAGTACGTCGAATAGTATTTACCGCCGTAATAGGTCGCGTAGTTATCCGTTTTGGCATCGACCTTATTGAGCAGAACGCCCAGCACATGGCTACGGGCCTGCAGCAATCGGGCCTCGGCCCGCTGCAGGATCTGGCGCGGGGTATGATGCGCGCGCACCACCATGACCACACCGTCGACCATATGCCCCATGACCACGGCATCATTCACGGCCATGACCGGCGGCGAGTCGACAATCACGTAATCGAAATGCTCGGCACATCGCGCGAGCAGCTTTTCCATCGCACTCGACGCCAGCAATTCAGTCGGGTTGGGCGGCAAGGCACCCGCGGTCAGCATCTGGACGCCGTCGACCTTGGTTTTCACCACAACCTCGTCGAGTTCACGCTGTCCGGTCAGGACCTCGGACAGCCCGTAATCATTACTCACCCCAAAACGCCCATGACAGCTCGCGCGCCGCATATCCGCATCGATGATCAGCACGCGCGCGCCGAGGCGTGCGAACACGATCGCCGTGTTCAGGCTGGTGGTCGTCTTGCCCTCGGATTCAAGCGCGCTGGTGAACATCATCGTTTGCGGCGCTTCTTCGGGGGTCGAGAAAAGAATCGCGGTACGCAAGGTGCGGTAGGCTTCCGAGACAACCGAGTCGTTGCCTTGAGCCAGCACCAGCGAGCTATCGGACTCCGGCACGGCCCCGACCAACTGCATCTGGCCATCAGCCGCAGCCACGGTTTCTTCACCCACCAGATCCGCGTCCGGCATGGCGTGACCGTCGGATGCGGAAGCACCGTCCAAAGTCTCGTCAAATTCATCCGTGGAGCGTCCGAGGAATTTGGCAGCGACGCCCGCCGCTTTCGTCCGGCTCCGCGAGCCATACCCATACGTGGTCGACTGATCCGGCAGAGCATCAAAGTCCGGCACAATGCCGAGGCTCGGCAACTGCAGGTAGCGCTCGACGTCTTCGGTATTCTTCACCGAGTTATCGAGGAAATCCCGGCCCAGAACGATTCCGGCACCCAGCCCCGTGCCCATCAAGAGGGCCAGCAACAATGTGCGCAGGCGCTGCGGCTGCGATCTATTCTCGGGCGGTGTCGCCTTGTCGATGATCGACACGTTGGACGCCTGCACGGCGGCCGCCACACCGATCTCTTTCATGCGCGAGAGGATATTCTCGTAAAGTTGCTCGTTGGTATTCGCTTCGCGCTCGAGGATGGCGTACTGCACGCCCGCGTCCTTCATATCGAGCACCTTGGCGCGTTGCGTATCCATGGTGGCACGTAATTGTGTTTCGCGGTCAGCTGCAGCCAGATACTTGGATTCGATCGAGGCCACGACCTGCTGAATCTCACCGTCGAGACGCGAACGCAGGGCATCGACTTCCGCCTTGGCGTTTTGCACGGGCGGATAGGCCGGCTTGAACTGGGCGGCCAGCTCGACGTAAGCGCCTTCTTTCTCGGCCAACTGTGATTTCAGCGCCTGGATCAGCGTGCTGTTAGCGACGGCCGGCAGCGAATCATAGGCACGCCCCTTGACCAGCTTCACATCGGCCTCGAGCGTAATCCGATTCGACTCGGCCTCGGTGAGCAGGTCATTGAGATCGGCGAGCCGGTCGACAATGACACTGTCTTCGTCATTCAGCGTCACGATGCCCTTGTCCTTGCGGTAGGCATTCAAGGCCGCTTCCGAGGCATGCAACTTCTGTTTCACCTCAACCAATTTCTCGTCGAGGAAACCGCGGGCTTCTTCGCTGGCTTCGCTGCGCAGACGCAGGCCTTGCATCATATAGGCCCGGACGTGAGTGTTCGCGATCTCGGCCGAGAGCTCGGGGTTGGGTGTGGTAAAACGAACCACCGCCAACTTCGTGCGGGTCACCGGGGACACCGAGAGACCTTCCTGATAGGCACGGATCACATCCGGCGCGATGCCCGACGGATCAAGTCGCTCATCCCCGCTTTTGAACAATCCGACCAGCCCCTGAATCCAACCGGAGACCAAACCGTCGGCCTCACCCTCCTGCTCGATGAAATCCGGATTCCGCTCGAGCCCCAGCTCGCGGATCACATCGACTGCGAGCGTCCGGCTTTTCAGGATCTGTTCCTGCGTGCGATAGAAGTTGGATTCGTCGCCGCTCATCCCGTCAGCGAGCAGTTCCTGCACGTTCAGGGCATTTTGCGACTGTCGCTCGATCATGATCTTGGATTCGGCGGTAAACATCGACGTCGCCACCAGCAGATAGCCGATCGCGACCACCGCAGCGGCACCGGCACCACCGGCAATCCACTGCCAATTGTTGCGCAGCAACCGCCAATACTCGAGGAACCGAGGTTCTTCGTCGGACGCATACGGGTCCACCGGCATATCGAGTTGGATAGGCGGCGGGGCGACGTCCGCAGGATTTGCAGGCAATTGGGCTCCCGGGGGGAGCATCTGTCGTGGTGGTTGACGCATGTTTGATTTCCTTGAGGGGGGCTCGATCAGAACGGACTGGCTACAGAGACGCCGACACGCATGACTTCGGAGAAGAAGCGGTAGACACCCCAACCGACGAGCTTCACGCCCTCGGACTCGACCATAACGAGATCCCCTTCACGTAGGGCGATATCTTCGCTGCGGCCTTCTTCGATCGCGGTCAGATTCACCTCGCGCACGAGACGTTGCGTGCCGCCATCGTCACGCAGGATCTGCACCTTGGATTTCTTGGCGGGGAAACTCGGTCCCCCCGCGGCCGCGATCGCACCCAACAGGGTCAGACCGCGGGTCATTTTCTGCGCGCCCGGGGTCTCGACCCATCCCTGGACGAAAATCTGTCCGCCGCCCAGAGCCATGATGGTGTCGCCCGGTCGGACCGGGACGGCCAGCGCAAAGCGCTGCGAGCGCCGGTTCATCTTGTCGAGGTCAATGATGATCGGGTCAGACGCCTGCAATAGAGGTTGATCCTCGAGCGCGGTCACATCCCCTGCCGCCAGATCATCGCTGACCAGCCCGCCGAGGCTCAATTCGTCCATCTCGCTGGGGTCGACTTCTTCCACAGGGATAAAGAGCAAACGTTGCGTGGCCTCGTCGGTCAGACCACCGGCCTCGGAGATCATGTCCAGAATCGTGGCGTCAGACGCCTTGAGCGTGTGCAGGCCCGGATCATCGACCGCCCCCAATACGCCGACTTGGCGGCTGCGATATTCGGTCACATGCACGGAGACGTGGGGGCGGTGCATGTATTTCCGCAGGCCTTTTTGCAGCTCGGCCTTGAACTGCTTCTCGGTCAGCCCGGCTGCCTTCACATCGCCGATCATGGGCAGCGTTACAGTACCCGACGACGTCACACGCACCGTCTCTTCCGCAAGCTCGGGCATCGAGGGCACTGAAATCTCGATCAAATCTCCGGTACCAATCGGATAGTCGCCAGCGCCGGAACCCGTGGTGCGATCATCGTAGATGGTGCGGATGCGGACCAGATCGACAGCGGTGCTGTCGGTGGTGTTGTAACGCTTGGGCGAATACGCGCCAGGCTCACCTTGTGATGCGCCCGCAGGTGCGTTGCTGTTCCAGCCATCATTTTTCTTTGCGGACGCGCACCCGAAACAAAGGAACATTGCGAGTGACAACGCCACGCCATTGCGAAGAAGCTTCACGTGCGTGGATCTCCTGAGGAATCGAGCGGCGGAAGGCCGCGGTGAAAAATCAAATCTCCTGACAGACACGCCAACAACGTCGGCGGGCCTGCCAGGAGACTGAAATGAACAACTAGAAGTTTATTGCTGATTACTGTGAGGCGATTATTGCGCGGGCGAGTCAGGCTGGAATGCGCCTGCGCCTGCCGCAATACCAACGCCGGTACCGGCGAGAAGAGCACCGCCACCGACAACCGCGCCAGCGGTCGAACCGAGAATCGTGCCGCCACCGGTTGTCGCCGCTGCGGCAGCCGGAGCTGCTGCGGCCACCGTGGTGCCACAGGCGCCACCAGTTGCTGTCGCCGAGGCGAGAGCCGGCTTGCCGGCATCAACGGCCCAGGCCACGTTCAGGCCGTTGGGGCCAACCGGAGCTTCGACCTTCTGTCCCTGAAAATCACCCTTGGGGGCGACTTGCAGCTGGTAATTGCCCGGCGTCACACAGCCGAA
>JAQWJE010000033.1 GCA_029248525.1 Candidatus Binatia bacterium | reverse complement strand
CGAGTTTGCGTCGAGCAATTTCAGCGTCCAGACCCTCGGCGCGCCCTTTGTACGCGACCTTTCGGGCGACTACCTGCTGCGGGACTTCCCCGAGCCCGGCGATGATGCCGTGATCGAATGGCAGCAGGGCAAGCAAGGCTTTGGCGTTGTGCTCTCCGAGACCGGTGGCCCGACGCCGACACCGGCTCCGACACCGACGCCGGCACCGACGCCGGCACCGACACCGGCACCGACACCGGAGCCGACACCGGAACCGACACCGGAGCCGACGCCGGAACCCACGCCGGAGCCGCTGAGCTACACGCAGGATGTCTGGCCGATTCTCAACGGACCATGTGCCGGCTGTCATGGCGCTGCCGGGAATTTCCAGATTACCTCGAGCGCTGCAAGCGTGGTGGACGTGGAGTCGATCGAGAATCCTGGCGAGGTTTACGTTGTGCCCGGGAACCCCGGAGCGAGTTTTCTTCTGGCGGCTGTGACCAGCGACGCTGGGGGCAAAATCTACACACAGATGCCTCCGGGCGGGCCTTATCTCGAAACGAATGAAATCAATCTGATTACGGCGTGGATTCTTGAGGGAGCGAATCCATAACCCGGATCTCGCCCTGAGCGCCAAGCAGAATCAGGGGCCGTCTCGTCAGAGGCGGCCCTTTTTTCTGGAGCCATTTCTCCAGCCCGCCAAGCCTGCTAAACCCGGAGGCCGTGTGGGGAAAACGACGCAAACCGCAGCGGCCACCGCGCGATCGCGAGGAAGCCGAAAAGCGGGCCTATAACTCTGCCTGCAGGGCTTTGTCGCGACGCCCGCGAGGAGAGGCGGAATTGCTCCAGTGGCTGCTGGATCGCGAACATGAGCCCGAGGTCGCGGCAGCGACCGTCGAGCGGATCCGAGAGCTCGGTTACCTGGACGATGTCGAGGTCGCGGCATCCGTGGCGCGGGACGCCGAGCGAAGGCGTCTGGGGAGTCAGAGGGCGGCACGAACGTTGGCCCAGCGAGGAATTGCACGCGAGGATGCAGATGGGGCGCTCGATCAGCTGCGCGAGGGCGATTTGCAACGCGCGCGCGCCCTGCTCGAGCGACGATACCCCGATGGTATGCCCGACGACCCCCGCGAGCGGCAACGTGCGTTGCGCCGGTTGGTCACGCGCGGGTATCCCTACGGGATTGCGCGCAAGGCCATCGGTCTCGATCGCGACGTCGATTTCGACTGAGGCAGCTTGCAACCGGCGTGTAGAATCTCGGTCCCTCGGGCCTGCTAGGGGGTTACGATATTGAAGTTGGGGTCCTGCATATCGATGCTCGTGAGAAAGGATCCCAGAGCAAGGCGACTTCCTTCGATCGAGAAGCCCTCGGAAAAGAGCAATTCCTGAAGCCCCACCTGACCGGAGAGCAGGTCCTGCCAAAAGGCGCGGGTTAATATGATCGTGGCATCCGCATCGGGGTGGGGCTCGCCCTGCCGGTGGTTCAGGACCGAATTCCGAATTTCGACAACGTGAGTTTCATCCAGGTCGGTGAAGGTGAAATTGAAAATGAGTTCCTTGCCCTCGGTTTTATCGGCGTTGAGTCGGACCGCCAGAGCGTCAAGAAACCCGGAGATCGGGATCGCCTGCAGGATGCCGTTGGCACTGGACGTCGATGTTGTCGCGCTCGGGCCATCCTCGCGCAATTCCAGAGCACCCGTCAGGTAGATGTCGCGCCAGGGTCCGGACTCCGCTTGATAGCCCAACTGATCAAAGGTGCTGGCGAGAAGGTTGCGCGCCTTCCTGTTCGTAGGTTCGGCGAAAACGAGGTGGCCAAGAATACGGGCACTCCAGCGGTAGTCGCCCTCGGCGTAGGCTTTCGAGGCAATCTCGAGGACGCGGTCGGGACCGCCCATGGCGTCGACATAGCGCTCGGCCTCCGCGACGGGCGGGTGTGGATGCAGATTGACGGGGTTCCCGTCATAGAAGCCGAAATAGTGCTGGTAGACCGCGCGGGCATTATGCGAAGTCGTGCCGTAGTAGCCCCGATTGGCGAAGGTCTTCGCCAGCGAATCGGGCAGGCGGATGGTCTCGCTGATCTCGTCGGGGGTCAGTCCCTGATTGGCCAGATTCAGGCTCTGGTCGTGGAGGAATTTGTAGGTATCACGTTGCCCCTCGAGATATTCGTGAATGTTGCGCTGCCCCCATACCGGCCAGTGGTGGCTGTTCACCAGAACGATCGCCTCGGGAAATAAATCGATCGTTTCGTCGATATAGCCGCTCCACTTCAAGGCATCGCGCGCCTTGGCTCCACGCAAGGTCAACACATTATGCATGTTGCGCGAAACGACCTCGGCCCCGAAGAGGACTTTTTTCGCGGGCAGGTAGAAGAGGAATTCGGCAGGTGCCTCCGATTCCGGCGTGTACTGAAAGATGAACTCGACGTTATCAAGAACAAGCCTCTGACCGGTTTTGTCGACGGTGTCGGTCGGTGGAATAATCGTCCAGGTCCCCGAGGTCGGACTTTTCCCCAACCCGGAACCGATATGGCCGCGGGGCGACCGGTCGAGGCCAAAGCCGTACATGAAGGAGGCTCGTCGCGACATGGCAGCCCCGGCGAGCAGCAATTCGCTCACGGACTCTTCCATGATCCCGGCTGGTGCCACGATTCGGATTCCTTGATCCGCGACTTCTTCAGTGGTGGCGACGCCCTCGACGCCTCCGAAGTGATCGATATGGCTGTGCGTGTAGATGATGGCGCGCACGGGTTTATTCCCCAGGTGTTTGCGCACCAGGTCCATGGCGGTGCTTGCGGTCTCCCGGCTGCCCAGTGGGTCCACGATAATCCACCCGGTGGCTCCGTCGATCACACTCATATTGGCGAGGTCGTAACCCCGGACCTGGTAGATGCCCTCGACGACTTCGAAGAGGCCATGTTCGTTATTCAGTTTTTCCTGACGCCACAGGCTGGGATTGACCGAGGTCGGCGCTTCGCCGACGATGAAATCATAGGTGCCGGTGTCCCAGAGTACGCGACCATCTTCGCTCAGGACGCGCACCTGATCCCCACCGGCGATCTTTCCCCGGCGCGCGTCCTCGAAGTCTTTTGGATCATCCAGTGGCAACGACTCGGCAACGGCCTGATTGTGCCGGACGGTATGGGCCGAAGGCGCGGAAGTCATCCCCGAGAGAGCGTTGTCGGTTGTGTCGCCCGAGAGTACCGGCCGCTCGGTGGATTGAGCGCAGCCGCTCAGGCCGAGGATCAAGAGACCAATGGAAAGAAGGGAGGTTCGCGATGATGGCATGAGATATCCTTGCAATGGTTAGGGAAAGGGAATCCAGGGACGCTGCCGCCCCCGGCTGGAGAGGAAGTTGGCGGTTTCCTGTCGGACGAGCGGGTCCTCTCGAAGGTCGTGGCCCAGTTCGGGGCGCTGTACGCGCAAGCCACCGGGCCCGCGGCGCAAATGGGGCCCGACAATGCGCAAGCCGAGTGCATCACCCAATCGCGTCGCCAGAAGCGGGTGGAGGGTATAGTCGTTGCCGCCCGTGAAGATCAGAACATCGGCAGAGTTTGCGGGACCGGTTCGTTGGATCGCAAAGGCAAGTGGTTCGCCACCGGCTGCGGCCCAGGCAAAGGGCAGGGCGAACTGCTCGCCCAGCTGGAAGCGGAAAGGGTCGACACCACAGAGGCCCGGAGGCTCGCAGGCTGCGGTATCTCCGAGGCAGTCCGCTCCGCTATCGGGACCACCGATGCAGGAGAGGAGCTTCGGGTGGAATTGATGCGGTGCATGCAACATCATCCATCCAGGGAGATCGCCGCCGGCGGCCAGCAGCGCGGTGGTGCCGATCTCGGGTTCGACGGACCGCGCGATCAGGCCGACCATCGCGCCGACAGAATATCCCAGGTAGAGGACTTCGCGCGGTTTCCACTCCCAGGTATTCGGCTGTCGAAAGCCGCAGCGCTGGACCGCATCGACAACCGCAATGACGTCGATTGCGGACTGTCGCAGGTGGTTGGCGAGACCGGCGGGGTCGGTCGGGTCGAAGAAGCGATCGCCATTCCCGCCCCGGCGGCCGTGGTCGGGCAGGTCGATCGCGAGGGCGGCCATGCCGCGACCAAGCAGGTCGTCACGATGCTTTCGCAGCGCCCGTTCGCTGCTCCCGCCATGGCCATGGACGATCAGAACCAGAGGTGTTTCCGCATGGAAACCTCTCGGCAATGCCAGGCGAAAGGTCACCTTGGGCGCCGGCGTGAACTCGGGGTTCAGGGGGTCGGCACGGAGGGAGCGGATTGTTCCCTGATAGAGTTCGCCGTCGGGCAGGCCTGGCTCGGCCTGATCGGCGACCATCGCCAATTGAACGGGCACACACGTTCGTGCACGGAGTTTCTCCCGTATTTTCTGCAGAGCACGGCGGTCGTCGCGGGTCGGAAACTCCAGCAACGTCGCTTCGGGCTGCGACTTTTTTTGCGGGGTGAAGCGGAAGCGCAATTCGCGAAAATCCGAGCTTTCCATCGAGCGAGGCCATTGAACCTGAAACCCTGCCACTGTCGGGGCTGCGGTCGTATCGCTGCTGCGGATCGTTTCCTCCACGCGGCGCAAAAGATTGGTCGCAGCAATCCTGTCGAGGGGGGCCGATTCTCCGCTGGGCAAGGACTGGACCAGGGGGAGAGCAAAAGTGCCGCGAGGGAGGTCGATCTCTTCCCGGTTCGCTCGAGGGAAGGTGGCCCCGCTCGCCGCGATTTTTTCTTCGGTCGTCGCGCCGATGACTTCAAGGGCATAGCGCCGGCCCATCCGCAGCGGAAGAATCGGTTGCAGGCGAAGTGTGCGGCCGTCCCCAAGAAGACGGACCCGGGCGGGAATCGTGCCTTTGTCGATCAGGGATTCGCAATGACCTTGCGCGAAGCTGGTTTCGGCAGTGTGCAGCAGGTGCATTGCCTCGGCACATTCGGTGGCCAGTCGCGCCCCGCTGGCCCGATCGGATGCGGGGGCCTCACTGTCGCGGAGTCTGGCGGCGGCGGTAAAGGCCTCGGCCAAGGCCAGAGCGCAATTCTCCAGCGGCGATACTGTGCAAGCATCGAGCGACTTCGCGGCGCCCTCGCATGCCATCAGTTTCGTGGCGATGGGCCCGGGCAGCTTCAGTGGGATCGCGAATTTCCGAAATTGCCGGCTGGCCCAGAGGATCTGTTCGCTGACCGCGGCGGGCGTATCCCGGGGTGCGGGATCTACCGCTTCAGAGCTCGCGCCGCCGGGAATGGCCAGTTCTGAGATCGCGATGGCGAGCGCGACGAGGATCCGGCTAGGTCCCAAATCAAGCCTCGGGCGCGTTCAGTTCAGACTGGATCTCTCGGGCCGATTCCTCACCCGGCGCTACATCGCTGTGACAGGCGTGCTGATCTTCGACGACCGGAAGCTTTGTACGTCTCTTTTCGAGCAGTTCCTGTCCGTTGGCATCCACGCCGGGGCTTTGCTGAGCGCGACGCTCGGGTTGAAATCCGGCGTCTTTGCCACTCGCGAACTCCTGAATTTCCTTTGAGATCCGCATGCTGCACCAGTCGTGCCCGCACATGGCACAGAAATCGGTGTCGACCTCGAGGTCCTCATCATGGAGTGCGCGAGCCGTCGGCCCGTCGAATGCCAGATCAAATTGCATCGGCCAGTTGAGAGCGGCCCGAGCGCGGGAGACATCGTCGTCCCATTGCCGCGCTCCGTCGACGCCGCGGGCAATATCACCGGCATGCGCTGCGATCTTGTAGGCGATGCAGCCATCTTTCACGTCCTGCTCCTTGGGCAAGCCGACGTGTTCCTTGGGCGTCACATAGCAGAGCATGGCAGCGCCATGACGGGCAGCTTCGGTGGCGCCGATGGCGCTGGTGATGTGGTCGTAGCCGGGGAAGACGTCCGTGACCAGCGGACCAAGAACGTAGAAGGGGGCGTCGTCGCAGACCTTCTGCTGAAGTTCCATATTGAACCCGATCTGGTCCATAGGCACATGTCCCGGCCCTTCGACCATGACCTGAACGCCCTTGTCTCTGGCCCGGTGGACGAGTTCCCCGAGGGTCTGCAATTCCGCCAGTTGTGCGGCATCGGAAGCGTCCGCAAGGCAGCCTGGGCGGAGACCGTCGCCGAGCGAGTAGGTGACGTCGTATTGCCGCATGATGTCGCTGATCTCGTCGAAGAGTTCATACATCGGGTTTTCGCGACCGCGATGGATCATCCATTTGGCCAACAAGGAGCCGCCACGCGAGACGATGCCCGTGGTTCGCTTGCCGACCAGGGAGAGGTGGTCGCGCAGGACACCGGCATGGATCGTGAAGTAGTCCACGCCTTGCTGGGCCTGGAACTCGATTTCTCGCAAAATATGATCGTATTCGAGTTCCTCGATCGAGCGGTCCATGATCATGCCGTAAATCGGGACGGTCCCGATGGGGATCGTACTGTGGTCGACGATCGCCTGACGGCAGTCGGCCAGGTTGCCGCCGGTCGAAAGATCCATCAGCGTATCGGCGCCGAACCGCTCCGCCCAGCGCAGTTTCTCGACTTCTTCATCGGTGCTGCTGGAGACAGGTGAGGCTCCGATATTCGCGTTGATCTTGGTGGTGACCATGCGCCCGATGCCGAGTGGGTCCAGACGATTGGGGGACTTCTCTCCCGCGGGGCGTGTATTCGATTCCTGATCCTGACGCCGTTGCTCGCTGGTCTGGTTGACCCAGAGTTTGGCGTCCGCCCGAGCGCCCGGATGGCCGGTTACCGGACGGCCAACGGTCGGCACGGTGCCGATCGCCTCGGTGGGCGCATCACCACCGCTACCCGCGAGATGGCGTATATTGGCCGGAATGACCAAACGTCCTCGAGCGACCTCCTGGCGTATGAAATCCGGCGACTGGTTTTCTCGCTCGGCCACGCGTTGCATGGATGGGGTAACAATTCCTTTGAGCGCGCTCTCGAGTTGGGTCATAGCCAAACCTTCCAAGTGGGGAACTAGCCTGCAGGGCCCACCATTCTTGAACCTACGCCGGGGCTGTCGCCGGTTCAAGGCAGAAGGGGCGGCAGTTTGGCTGACTTCGGCAACTTCTGGTCGGAAAATGCCCTCAGAGCGTCAGTTCACCCGTCGTTTGTCCCCCCAGTGCTGCTCGCGGAGGCGATACTTCTGTAATTTCCCGGTGGCTGTGCGGGGCAGAGATTCGAGAAATTCGACCTCGGTGGGGCATTTGAAATGTGCGAGGCGGCTGCGGCAGAACTCGAGGATCTCCGGGGCCGAAAGGGTCTGGCCGGCCCGCAGAACGACCAATGCCTTGGGGGTTTCCCCCCATTTGGGGTGTGGGACGCCGATTACGGCGCACTCCTCGATGGCTTCGTGCTGGAAGAGAACGTCTTCGATCTCGGGCGAGCTGATGTTCTCGCCGCCCGAGATGATGACGTCCTTTTTGCGGTCGACGATATGAATACTTCGGGTCTCGTCCCAAACCCCGAGGTCCCCGGTGTGGAAGAATCCGTTTCGGATCGCCTTGGCCGTTTCCTCGGGTTGCTCCCAGTATCCCGCAAAAACGACATTGGAGCGGGCGCAGACTTCCCCGACGCTGGTGCCGTCCTGGGGCACTTCGGTGCCATGATCATCGAGCAGAACCATCTCGACGCCAAGGCCCTGCACGCCGGCTCGTGCGCGACGGGGCCAATCTTTTTGCTCGGTGTGGTGGTCCGGTTTGGAGATGGTCAGCAGGGGTGCTGTCTCGGTCAGGCCATAGATCTGCAGGAATTCCCAACCGAGTTCGGTCTCCAGTTGCTCGATGAAAGCGGAAGGAGGGGGTGCGCCGGCCACGACGAAGCGAGGCTTGGTGCGGACCTCGTGTTTCGCACGCTCGGGGTAGTC
Source organism: Candidatus Binatia bacterium (assembly GCA_029248525.1). Lineage (NCBI taxonomy): Bacteria > Candidatus Binatota > Binatia (SeqCode) > Binatia bacterium. The sequence goes on along the minus strand of JAQWJE010000033.1, from coordinate 112,226 downwards.
GAGTGTGGTGCGCAGAACGGCTGGTGCCATGCATGCAAATGTGACCGATTCCGCGGCGATCAGGCGCCAGATTTCTCCGCCATCGACCGCACGCAGCACAATATGTTTTCCGCCCATGCCGGTCATCGCGTAGACGCCGCCCCATCCATTGCAGTGGAACATCGGCAGCGTCCAGAGCTCCACGTCGTGATGGTCGATGCGCATATGTGCGATGAGATTATAGGCGTTCAGATAAAGATTGCGGTGCGTGAGCATCACGCCTTTGGGCCGCGCGGTCGTGCCCGAAGTATAGTTGATCGAAACCAGATCCTCTTCCGAGAGTTCGGGCGCTTCCGGGAGTGTGGTTGGCTCCGCTTCGATCAGGTTGTCCCAGTCGACCCACCCGTCGCCGGCGGGCTCGTGGAAGGGCTGGGAGGCGCTGATCCAATGCTCGACTTTCTTGAGTTGCCCGCGGATGCTGTCCACCACGTCCGTGTATTCGCGATCCACAAGGACCGCCCGAACGCCTGCATGGTTGAGGATATATTCGTGATCTTCGGCGACGAGCCGATAGTTCAGGGGCACCAGCACCGCACCGATCTGGCTGGTGGCGTAAAAGCTCTCGAGGAAAAAATGGGAGTTGGGGCTGAGCACGCAGACTCGATCCCCCTTGCGAATGCCGAGCCGCGTGAGTGCATGCGAGAGCTGGTTGGCGCGCGCCTGAAATTCGGCGTAGGTCAGCCGGATATCACCATCGACAATCGCCTCCTTGTCTCCGTAGAGACGAGCGGCGCGTTGCAGGAATTCATTGACCAGAAGCGGGACGTGCATGGCGTCTGTTTCTCCTTCTCCGGCCGTCAGGCCAGGGAGCGAAAGTCGAGAGTTGCGGTACCGACGACGTTTCTTTCGCCTGACTCGGTCTGCAGCCATAAATCAACTTCGCAAGTTGTTTCCGGCTCGTTCTTTTCGGTGATCATCGCGTGCAGACTGGCTTTTTGTTCGGCGACGACGAGTCCTCGGAAGGTGGTGCCGATCCGGGTGACACGGGCGCCGGGACAGCTCCGGAGGAGCAGCCGGGCGAGCAGGCCCATGGACATGACCCCGGGAAGAATTTGATCGGGCAAGCCCTCGGCGAGTGCCTCTTCGCGTGAGCTGAAGCGTCCAGCCTCCATGCCGAGTTCCGCCGCGTGCGCCCGCACGAAATCCGACGGAAGGGCCAGAGCTTCGACGGGAAGTTCATCACCCTCCCGAAGTTCGTCGTAGTTCATCTCAGGCCTCGCTTTCCGGCAGGGGAAGTTTCTGCAGGCTTCGGCAATCGATGAGTGCGACCATTTCGCCGCGCTGGTTGACCAGATGGTTGCGGAAGGTCACAAAAAACATCGAACCACTGCGCCCGGTTTTCTCGAACATGCGAGTGATACGAGAAGTGGTCGTGATCTCATCTCCGGGTCGCACCGCGACTCCCAGTTCGATGTCCTTGCCGCCATCGAAGGTCGCGGTATTCATTTCGGCGACGACGACCGGGGGCAGGTGGTGCTCGCCGCGTAGTTTCACAACGAAGGTTGGAAAGGCGATCAGGCCACCATGAGGTCCGGCCTTCGCCGCGTCCGGGTCGATATAATTAGGGTCATCGACTCCGAGAGAACGCGCATAACCAACGAGCTCCGCGGTGGTGACCGCGGTGTGGGTGAAACAATCGTAAGGCCGATCGACTTCGGATGAGGGAATGTCACGAAAGGACATGAAGCAGACCTAACCACGCAGCCGTCGGCCTGCCAGTGGGGCAGGCACAGAATCTTGCAGGCTCCGGGCGAGACGACGTTTGTCGACCTTGCCACTCGGCAATCTCGGGAAATCTTCCAAAACCTCAAGCCTTTCGGGAAGTTTTCGGGTCGAGAGCCCCGCTTGCCCCAGACGTTCGCTCAGCCGCGGCAGGCTCAACCTCGGTGCCCCGGCGACATAACGCCCACACGCGCAGGCAATTTCTCCACGTTCGGGGTCGGGGAGGGCTACGACGGCGACTTCCCGAAATTCCGGGCAGGAGGCGATGATTTGCTCTTCGATCTCGCGAGCCGAGATGTTTTCGCCCTTGCGCACGATGATCTCCTTGAGACGTCCGGAGATGCGGAGGTAGCCCTCGGCGTCGCGGATGCCCAGATCCCCGGTTCGGAAGAAGCCCTGATCATCGAAAGCCGCCTCGTCCAGAGTCGCATCCGTATAGCCGAGAAAACATTCCGGGCCGCGCGCGCGGACTTCACCTTCGTTTCCTGCAGGCAGGTCCTTGCCTTGGCTGTCCGTAATGCGGATCGTCACGCCGCGCAGGGGTTTGCCCTCGGAATCCTGCCCCCTGCGCCCCGCATCGCCGGCGCCGGTGGTGGAAATGGTGGGAAACTCCGAGGAGCCGTAAACGCGTTTGGCGATCAGGTGCGGGAGCTTTCGTCGAGCTTCCTCCAGCAGGGAGCGGGCAACCGGCGCGCCACCACAGGAAAAAAGTCGGAGCGTTCGAAGGTCGTATCGCTCGATCTCGGGGCGAGCCAGCATTTCCTGCAGGAAAACAGGTGCTCCGATCATATAGCTCACTTGGTGCTGGTCGATCGCCTCGAGTGCGGCTCCGGCATCCCATTGCGGTTGCAGCACTGCGCTCGTCCCGAGCAGGGCTGGCGTCAGAATCCCGTGGATGACCCCCGAGATATGACCGAGAGGAGATGGCATCAAGACGCGGTCGTTCGGGTTCAGGGCGTGAGCTTCGCGCAAGCTGTCGATTTCGGCGCCGAGAGTTTCGTGGAGGTGAAGAGCGCCCTTGGGGGCGGCGGTCGAGCCGGAAGTGTAGATGATGGCGGCAGCTGTCAGCGGATCGATCTCGTGAACGGGAGGGCGCCCTCGCTGCAGCAGGCTCTCGTAGTCTTGCGAGCTGTCCGGGCCGGATCGAACGGCAATGGCGCGCGTTGCGGTTTCCGCAAATTCCTCCCGCATCCTGCGAGCCTGAGGGCTCTTGCCGTTTACGAAAATCAGCCTGGGTGAGGTTTCTCGAAAGATGCCGCGCAATTCGCGAATCCCGAGCGTCGGCACGAGAGGAATCACGTGGGCGCCGAGGTGCGCTGTTGCCAGAAACACAACCACGGCTTCGCGCCAGTTGGGTAGTTGGTAGGCAATGGCATCACCGGAAACGACGCCTTCGGCGGCCATCCCGGCGGCGAGTTGCATGGTCTCTTTTTGGATATCGAGGAAGCTGAAGTGCCGTGATTCCTCGATCAACATGGTGGCGTCCGTTCGGGATTGGACGGTTTCCGCAAAGCGGTCCCCGAGGGCGCGGCCGCACCAGAAGTCGGTAACGGAGGGAACCTGTGCCTTGAGGTTCCGGATTTGATCCGGGATCCGCTGCCTGTAGGGGGGGATCTTTTCTGATCGGTCCGATTCTCGCATGATCCTGCCACTCCGGGCGCCAGCATCGGACCCGGGACGCCATTTCGCCGGGTTTTTGCGAGAATCGCAAATGACCTTCATCGCCGCCCTCAAGCGCGGTTCCTCCGGGCCGTTTCCGGCTTGCACTTGAAGCCTTGGGGATGAGGAGGGTAGTCCTGTCGGTATGGCAGATGTCGAGTTTCAAAATGAAAATGGAGTCCTCTGGATTACTCTCAATCGCCCCGAGCAGATGGGAGCGCTGACCTCGGAGATGCGTGACCAGATCGTGGAGCAGATCTGGGCCGCCCGGGACGATACCGCCGTCCGGGCGCTGGTCATCACCGGCAAGGGCAAAGGGTTTTGCACGGGTGCCGACCTTTCGGGGGGCGCGCCGCCGACACCATGGGTTGGGCGAACGCGGTTCATGATGCGGACCGGATCGCAGAAGCTGCTGCGGGCGATCTGGGAGATCGAGAAACCCGTGATCTGCGCGGTCAACGGAACTGCCGCAGGGCTGGGTGCCCATATCGCCTTTGTCAGCGATTTGATCGTGGCGGCCGAAGGCGCACGTTTCATCGAAGTCTTTGCCCGGCGCGGGATTGCGCTGGATGCGATGGGCGGCTTTATCCTGCCGCGGATTCTGCCTCTGGCGAAAGCCAAGGAGTTGGTATTCTTCGGAGATCAGATCACCGCGGAGGAAGCCAAGGATCTGGGCGTCGTCAACAAGGTCGTGCCGGTCGAGGAGTTGGAGGCGGCGACCCGGGAATGGGCCGAGCGTCTGGCCGTAGGGCCGACCTTCGCCATCGGAATTTCCAAGCGATTGCTCAATCGAGGGACCGAAGTCGATCTGGAGACCAGCCTGGATGACGAAGCGACCATGCAGGCGTTGGTGGTTGGATCCGAGGATGCACAAGAGGGGATCAATTCCTTTCGGGAGCGTCGCAAGCCGGCCTTCAAGGGGAATTGAGCCCCGCCATCGGCAGTTCGCAAAGGGGTCTTCGGCGCGGGATCCTCGTGCTTGGATGTCTGGCGCTCATGGTTTCGGCCTATGGATTGGTCCGCCATAACAACTGGTATCTGGCGAGCGATCAGGCCGCGTTTCTGACAATGGCCCGAGATCTGCGGTCCGGAACGGTTTTCCATGATGCCACCATTTTCACCGAAACCGTTCCTCACCAGTGGCATTGGAAGACATATGACGCCTTGCAGCAGACCTATTTCTTTCGCGATGGTGAACTATATTCGCGCTACCCTCCCGGATTCCCCCTCCTGCTGGCTGCCGCGGGCGCGTTAGGGGGCGAGGCGGCCGAGCATTGGCTGAACCCTTTGCTCTATCTCGCCACCCTGCTGATTCTGGCAGTTTTGCTGGATTCGGTTTTACGCGGCCATGATCCCCTGCTGGCGCTGGGGGCCGGGGTCTTGTCGCTTTGGTTGGTGCTTCTTGTGCCGGCGGGCATTCATCTCTGGGGGATCACGGTCGCACGCGATCTCCCGGCGCATGGTTTGGGCCTGCTGGCCGTCCTTCTGGCTGTGCGGGGTCGAGCGTTTGGCTCGGGTTTGGCGTTGGGTGCGGCAGCATTGATCCGGCCGGACGCGCTGCTCTACGCGACCTCCGTGGCGGGTGTGGCTATTTGGCGGCCGCCCGCGCGCCGTGCCCTGGTTTTATGGGGCGTGGCTCTGGGCCTCGGACTGCTGCCCCTGCTGGCCTATAATTTCGTGACGCAGGGCCACCCCTTCTCTTTCACGCAGGGCGGCGAATTCCTCGAGCTGCTCAGCTGGGTTCTGCCGGGCACGGCGTATGCTTCCGAAGAGCTGGCCGTCGCTGTCTCCGGGGGTGGTTTTCGTCTTTCGCATTTGGCGAGCACCTTGCCCGGTAACCTTCGTCTTTTTTGGGGCTCCTTCGGCGCCTTGCTGCTTTTGACGCTCGCGGGGGGCTTGTGGTCCATGCGTCACGCACCGGGAGCCGCAGCGGCATTGCTGCCCTATCCGATTGTCGCGATCTTGTTCTACAGCTGCTGGGTCCACCCGGATGCTCGCTACCTTACCGGTGCGAGTCTGTGTCTTCTGGGCCTTACCGCGGTCGGCGGGGTGGTCATGGCCCGCTTTTTTCAGAACCCGGCTCTTGGTTGGTTCGGGAAAACCCTCTCCATTCTCCTCGGAGTTCTTTTGCTCTCATGGCAGCAATCAGATCAGCATATTCTGTCGATGGCACCGCCGGGGCGCGTGTTTGTGGGACTTTTTTCCTCGGCAGTTCTGATGGGTCTTGTGCGGACCTGGTTCCGTGATGCCGCGGGCTGGGCCATGTTGGCGCCGAGCGTCGCTTTGGCCTTGCTGGCGATGCTGCCGATGCTCGTGAAAGCTCCAGGTTGGGGACCTTTTCGTCGCCCCGAGCAGCTTGCGGCGAGCGACTATGTGCGCGAGCAGGTTCCGCCCGGCTCCTTCCTTCTGGCCGACCCCTCCCTCGGGCGCCCCGCCGAAAACCTCCGTGTCTACGGGGGTGTCGAGGCCTTTTATCCTGCCGAGTTCGCCCTGCTGGATACAACACCCGAGACGGCTGCGTTTCTCGCTCTGATCCATGGGCGGCGTGTCTTCCGGCTGGTGGATGGCCGTGATGTGCTCCCCCGGGTGGCGATCCCGGGGATGGCTACTCAGAAGTTGGTGGCCTTTGTGCCGCAGTCTCGGGCGGCCGAGATTTTTGCGGATCCTCGCCGGGTGCCCTTCGGCGTAAGGCTCTATGAGTGGAGCGGGCTCGATCCTGCCGATCCGGTCGGTGCCGTCGGTCAGGGGCCTTGAGCCCCGGCCTGCCGGAGCGGTTCCAGAATCTCGCGCTCCACCCATTGGGCATCCCACCATTCCAGAGGGTCGACATGGTGTCCGCGCAAGGTCACGCTGAAGTGCAGGTGGTCACCACCTGCCAGTCCGGTCTCGCCGCTCCGCCCGATCACGTCGCCGCGGGTAATGCGCATGCCGGGTTCGACGTCGATTTCGCTCAGGTGGGCGTATAGCGTGGCGAGGCCCAGTCCATGGTCGATCAGGACGACTTTGCCGTAAATACCGAGTTCCCCCACCCATTCGATTTGGCCGTCGCCCGCGGCCTCTACCGGCGCGCGCCGCACCGAAGCCAGATCGTAGCCCAGATGGGTTTGTTCATCGATGGGTTGGCCCTCGTAGGTGTAGGTTCGGTGCTCGGCGAAACGGGAGCCGACCTGCGTTCCACGTTGTTGCTGAAGGGCGCGCGGGGTGAGTAGCTGGGGCGCGGAGCTTGCCAGCAGGGCCTGAAGCTCGATCTCGCTTTGCTTGCGCATCGTCCGGTTGACGGCGAGATAGGCCTCCGCGGGGGTCTCCGGGACGGGTTCCTCGTACCGGATCAGGAGCGGCTCGATTTTCGTGCGGATGAATTTATCCGAAACCCGAATTTCCTCGGCGCGTGGCCTGCGGTTTCGGATCTGCAGAGGGACCCGTTGTGTCTTGCGGTTGCCGGCCGCATCTTCGGCGTAGATCAGGGCGGCCAGATTCCCCGGGGCATTCCAGGGGACCGAGTAGAGGCTGGCCATCCGCTCGCCGTCCGTAAATGGGCCCGGGCTGCCGGGGAAATCGAGTTCCCCGACGAGCATGCCGGAGCGAACCGCGTCGCTGCCCGTCTGGTAGAGAATCAGGCCGGTTCCTCCTTGCAAAATGCGGTGTGCCCCGCTCAGCACGCGCAAGTCCGGCGGGGTCAGATCGACCTCGAACTCCGCCTGACTCACCAGACCGCCGTCGCTCAGGCGAGACAGGGGGGCATGACCTGTTGCCTGAAGGATCAATTCGGCAGTCCCTTCGGCCAGGCCGAGTTCCTGCGGGGAAATTTCGACCTCGCGCTCGCGGCGTTGCACGCCCGGTTCGAGCAGGCCGCCAGCCGGCAAGGTCTCTTCTGCGAGAACGTATCGGTTGCCGCGTGCGTCGCGAATATAAAGCTGCCACGCGGCCAATCCGGCGTGCGGGGCCTCGAGAGAGAGTGAGATCCGACCGCTCTGGCCCAACACTTCGGGAACTCCCTGCAGGCTGCCGGTCGGGCTGGCTGTCCCGCCTCGTAAGAGCCAAAAGGCGATCACGGCAAAGCTGATCAGAAAGAGCGCCGGGATCAGGCCTCGGCGGCGACGTTTTCGCGGGCGCAGGAGCGAATCGACCATGGAGGGACTCTACACTTTGGTGCGGGCTGCGGCGACTGTCGGGGAAGCTTTGGGCGTTTATTTTCTCGTTGGGTGGCGAGAGGATGTGCGATCCTGGCTCAGGCGGCGGTTCCGGGCACGCTCAAGGGCGGCAAAGGCCTCCTGCAGATTCGTTGAAAGCGGCGGGGCGTCCCGTCCGGCAGGCAGGGCGTGGTCTTCGGCCGAGTCTGGCGCAGGGGCCGGGAGCCTGCGGTGTCTGGCGCGAAAAGGGGAGACGCCGGGGTCGACCGCTCCCTGGCTGACCAAGCGGATTCGCTCGACAACTTTTCGGCCCAGCATGGCGTTGATTCGGTCACGAATTTCGGGAGTCATCAAGGCGAGTTCCTGACGCCAGACGGCATCAGGAACCGCGAGCACGAGTTCGGAGCCCTTGAGTGCAAGCGGTGTTGCCTGCGCCGCGATCCGCTCACCGACGGTTTGTTTCCATGCGTCCATCAACCGCCGGATGTCGCTCGCGCGCCCGAGGCCCACATGGGCCAATGCTTTCCCGAGTATCGTATCGACTCTGTCAATCATTTAAATGAATCGCGCCTTGAGTTTTTTGTGGGAAAAGCATCGGAATCCCGTGCGAAAGGTTTGACAATACCATATGTTGTGTGGCAGAACCGCCGCCCGCACAAGATAACGGGCTCGAGTGTCGAATCCAGATTTTTCGGGAGCGAAATGAGACTGCTGAGATTCATACAGGAAAGTGAAGAGACGCCAAAGCCAGCACTATAGATTCCGGCGCCATGTGGGGGCACTGGAGGGTTTGAGGGGAGAAGGCCGTGGGAACATCGACGTTGACCAGTCCGAAGAAGAAAAAGTCCAAGCCGAATGCCGAGGCGAAGTCGCCGGCGGCGGCCAAGGGCATAAAGATCGAAAGGCTCTTCACACTGGGTGAAGATGGCCAGCCGGTGGACCCGATGGAAAATCTCGTCTGGGAACGGCGGGATGCGACGATCGCCGGCGAAGGCGGGACGGTTGTCTTCGAACAGAAGGATCTGGAGATTCCGGCGGATTGGTCGCAGTTGGCCACCAACGTCGTTGCCTCGAAATACTTCCGAGGCCCGATGGGAACACCGGAACGCGAGAGTAGCGTTCGCCAACTGATCGGTCGGGTCGTGGAGTCGGTCCGCACTTGGGGTCTTGAGCAGGGATACTTCGAAACCAAAGGCGATGCTGCTCTTTTCGCTGATGAATTGGCGCACATTCTGGTTGAGCAGAAGGCGTCGTTCAATTCGCCGGTCTGGTTCAATGTCGGCGTCGAGGAACACCCGCAGTGCTCGGCCTGCTTCATTCTTTCGGTGCAGGATACCATGGAGTCGATTCTCGACTGGTACCGCCGCGAGGGGGTCATCTTCAAAGGTGGTTCCGGCTCGGGCGTGAACCTGTCCGGAATTCGCTCGTCCAAGGAGATGCTGGCGGGGGGCGGCACGGCCTCCGGGCCAGTTTCCTTCATGCGCGCTGCGGATGCGTCCGCGGGCGTGATCAAATCGGGCGGCAAGACGCGCCGCGCCGCCAAGATGGTCGTCCTCGACGTCCACCACCCGGACATCGGTGAGTTCGTGACTTGCAAGGCCGAAGAGGAGCGCAAGGCCTGGACCCTGATCGACGCCGGCTACGACGGTTCGCTGGACGGACCGGCCTATAGCTCGATTTTCTTCCAAAATGCCAATAATTCCGTGCGGGTCACCGACGAGTTCATGCAGGCCGTCGAGGATGACAAGGAATTCCACACCCGGAATGTGACCGACGGCTCGGTGGCCGAAACGCACCAGGCGCGGGATATTTTCCGCAAGATTGCCGAGGCGGCGCACTTCTGCGGCGACCCCGGAATGCAATACGATACGACCATCAACGACTGGCATACTTGCGCGAATACAGGCCGTATCAACGCTTCGAACCCCTGCAGCGAATACATGCACCTCGATGATTCGGCGTGCAATCTCTCCTCGATCAATTTGATGAAATTCGTCAACGAAGCCGGCGAGTTTGATACGCAAGGGTTCCGCCACGCGGTCAATGTGCTGATCACCGCGATGGATATTCTGGTCGATTCATCGAGTTATCCCACCCCGGAGATCGGTGAGACAGCGCACCGCTTCCGCCAGTTGGGTCTTGGCTACGCCAATCTCGGCGCGGTTCTCATGGAACTCGGTCTGCCGTATGACTCGGATGCCGGTCGCGAATTCTCGGCCGCCGTGACGGCTCTGCTGAGCGGTGAAGCCTATTTGCAGTCGACCCGTCTGGCCAAGGTCAAGGGTGCTTATGAGGGCTATGAGGAGAATCAGGAACCTCATTTGAGAGTCATCGAGAAGCATCGAGCCGCTTCGATGAAGATCTCCTCGACTCATGTGCCTCTGGACTTGCTGCACTCGGCTCGAACCTCGTGGGATCAGGCATTGAGTGAAGGTCGGGAGCACGGTTATCGGAACTCTCAGGCGACCGTCCTTGCGCCCACCGGGACCATTGCCTTCATGATGGACTGCGACACTACGGGCGTCGAGCCGGATATCGCTCTGGTGAAATTCAAGAAGCTGGTCGGCGGCGGTATGCTCAAGATGGTGAACGGCACCGTCCCGAGCGCACTCGCGCGTTTGGGTTATGATTCCCGCGAAGTTCAGGAAATCGTTGAGTATATCGACAACGAAGGCACGATCGAGGGAGCGCCGGGGCTGCAGGATGAGCACCTTCCAGTCTTCGACTGTGCGTTCAAGGCGCTGAAGGGGACGCGCACCATCGCCCCCGAGGGCCATATTCGGATGATGGGCGCAGTCCAGCCCTTCTTGTCGGGGGCGATCTCCAAGACCGTCAATATGCCGACGGATACCAAGGTCGAGGAGGTCGAAGAGGCCTATATGCTGGCCTGGAAGCTCGGCATCAAAGCCCTGGCGATCTATCGGGATGGCTGCAAGAGAACCCAGCCGCTGAATACCTCGAATGAGGAAAGCTCGTCGAAACTCCCGACGATTGGGGATGTGGAAAGCGCCGCCAAGGCGATCGCCGAAGCGGAGGCGCGCCCTGCGCGCCGACGAATCCCGGCTGACTGCCGTTCGATTCGACATAAATTCGATGTCGCCGGTCACGAGGGCTACATTCACATCGGGTTCTACGACGATGGAACGCCGGGCGAGATCTTCATCAAGATGGCCAAGGAGGGCAGCACCATCTCCGGCCTGATGGACACTATCGCGACCCTGACATCAATGTCCTTGCAGTATGGCGTTCCGCTCGATGCGCTGGTCAATAAATTCAGTCATGTTCGCTTCGAGCCATCCGGCTTTACCAAGAACCCGGAAGTTCCGTTCGCGAAGTCCCTGACGGATTATATCTTCCGCTTCCTTGGTGTGCGCTTTCAGGACGGTGCCGCGGTCGAAGAAGGCGGCGAGATCAAGCTGGGTGCAGCCGTGGTCCCTGCCGAGGCACCGCCGGTGGCGGCTGCATTGCCGGAGAATGTCGCGTTCCAGCAGCAGACGGACGCGCCGAGTTGTTCGGAATGCGGCGCGATCATGATCCGCAACGGCTCCTGTTATCGCTGCCCGGAATGCGGCACGACGAGTGGTTGTTCCTGAATAGAAATTGAGAGACCCGCGACTCGCGCGGGAAGGCCTTGGCGGGTGGGGCGATCCGGACTCATCCGTTGAATCAAGAGCATTAGAGGCTGTGGTGGCTGAGGTGTGTGGGGCTCTCGGTGGTTGTGGGGTTGGATGTGGTCCGGATAGTGGAAGGACGGGGCGCTCTTGCGGGCGCCCCGTCCCCGTTTGTACCACTACGCGCGAAGGGGAAGACGAGGCAACCCCGGCAGCGGCCAAGTGCCTAACTTGTCAAGGAAACTGCCTCCCGGTCAACAGGTAAAAGCGACCGATATCCCTTGGACGTCAGTTTTTTGTGCCGATTCGGTAAAGGGTGTCGCCGTCCCGAACCATGTGCAGGCGTCGCCTGGCGAGATTTTCCAGAGCGAGATCTTCTTCTTCGATCTTGCGGATTTGCTCTCGGGTTTGGTCGATTTCCTGCATCATATGGAAGCTGGCCTGGTTGATTTCCGCGAGCTCGTTCTCGAGCGAAAGACCCTTGGCCAGGCCAAGCTCGCCGGTCGCGGCCGAGACGAAAAGGAGTCCCGCGACCAGAAACATGCTGATCGCCAACCATGAGGCTCGAACCTCTTCGAGGAAGTGGCGCATGCGCTCTTTTAGCAAAGGAGTGGTTTCCAGCAAAGTCGTGCGCCGAGGCAAAACGTAGTTCTCCCATTTTGAGGCTTCCAGCGTGTCTGAATCGCTAGAGTTCATCGTGCCGAATCCATTTTTAAAATATTGTTCTTCCTGTTGACACGCTTCTCCTGTCGTGAGTAAAATGCCGTTTATTGTGTGGTTGGGTGGAGGAGTGGCGCCCGGCTCACCTGAGTGAAGATAGAAATCAGGGGAACCTAAGGAGGATCTGATGGCAATTGCCAAGAAGAAAAAGAAGGCTCCGGCTCGCAAGAAGAAAGCCGCTGCAAAGAAGAAGAAGGCTGCGCCGAAGAAAAAGGCCGTAGCGAAGAAGAAGAAGAAGGCTGTAGCCAAGAAGAAGAAGGCTGCACCCAAGAAGAAAAAGGCTGCTGCCAAGAAGAAGAAGGCTGCGCCCAAGAAGAAGGCCGTAGCCAAGAAGAAGAAGGCTGCACCTAAGAAGAAGGCTGCTGCCAAGAAGAAGAAGGCTGCGCCCAAGAAGAAAAAGGCTGCTGCCAAGAAGAAGAAGGCTGCGCCCAAGAAGAAAAAGGCTGCTGCCAAAAAACGCAGATAGGCTGGAGTAACCCGGGATAAAAACCGGGCTTGGGAGTCGGACGTCGGCTCCCCTGCTTCTCGAAAGGGAAGCGGTTTAGCTACCAGATCTCAGGTGAGTGCGGGTATTTACCCGAAAAGGAAATGCCCCCGGTCTTCGGACCGGGGGCATTTTTGTTTTGCTCGTTTCTATTGCGGACATCGCCGCGCCGGAATGTTGGTTCTAGAAGGTCAGTTCCGCGATCGTTTCCAGAGCGCTCGGATCGCCGCCCAGGATCAGGGTGGAGGCATTCGTCGATTTCCATTCATCCAATCGATCCTTCACCCGGTCGCGAGGCCCCAGGAGGGCTACGCTGTCCAGAAGATCATCGGGAACCTCGGCTGCGGCTTCCTTCTTTTTGCCGTCCAGGTAGAGGTCCTGAATTTTTCGGGCGGCATCTGGCCAACCTTGGCGGGTGATATGGTCATTGTAGAAATTCTTGCCACGGGCACCCATGCCACCAATATAGAGGGCTAGTTGGGGTCGCAGCATATTGCGGCAGGCTTCCAGATCGTCGTTCACGATGGCGATGATCGTCGGCATGATTTCGAAGTCGGCAGCGGTTTTTCCGCCGCCTGCCTTGGCCAGGCCTTTTTCGATACTCTCCTGGAAAGTCTGCAGCCCACCGGGGGTGGTCCAGATCGGAATGAAGCCGTCGGCGACTTCCGCGGCCGTGGCGATTCCCTTGGGGGAGATCGTGGCCGTGTAAATGGGAATGTCTGCGCGGCCGTGAAGAATGCTCTTCAGCGGTTTACCGAGCCCCGAGGAGCCCTCTCCGTGGTAGGGCATCTGATAGAATTCACCATCAAAGGTCACCTTTTCTTCGCGAGCGAAGATCTGGCGCATGATGCGGATATACTCGCGGGTCCGCTTGAGGGGTTTCCCGTAAGGAACACCATGCCAACCCTCGACAACTTGCGGTCCCGAGGGGCCAATTCCGACCAGCATACGCCCGCCGGACATCTGATCGACCGTCATGGCCTGCATGGCGCACATCGCGGGAGTCCTCGCGGGAATCTGCATGATGGCGGTGCCCAATTTGATTTTGGTCGTCTGCGCGCCGATCCATGCCAGGGGAGTGATGGCGTCGTTCCCCCAAGCCTCCGCGGTCCAGACAGAGTCAAAGCCCAGGGACTCGGCTTTGAGGATACGCTCCATATCGATTCTGATCTTCGGACCGAAGCCCGCTGCGTTCACGCCCAATTTCATAGGGTATTCTCCTTCATCGTAGAAATTCGTATTGTTTTCCGGGGATTTTGGCGCTGGCTTGCGAGCGCCCCAAAATCATGGCTCCCTTTGGCTCAGGCGATTTCCCCGCCCCGAGGAGTGCCAAAGGGGTCTGCGGGGAATCTACCGGATGGCGGGTGCTTTTTGCCAGTCCTCCCGGATCCTCTTCCTTCTCAAAACTTTCGTCCTCGGCCTCAGGCGACAAGGAATTCTTCGCAGCCTGCGCTGGCCAGAATGGTTTTCAGTTCCGGGACCTCCGCGCAATTCGCATACTTCCGACGGAGTTCCCCCAGCGATTTGGCGTGGTACTTCTGCGGACCGCCGACGGTCTGCCACCAGACCCTGCCATCGTAATCCAGAGTCAATTCGTCCGCCCCTGCGACGATCGCTTCTGCATTGGCCTTGGACCATGCGAGAAAATAGCGCACCTCGCTGCTCAAAAGCGGCGCGAGGGTTGGCGAAAGAGTGGACCAGTCCTCAAAGGCCCCGTGGTCCTTCGGATCCAGGAGGCTCTCGCTCCAGGCTGCTGTGGACGGTGCCTGAGTGCGGAGAATCTCGCCTGCGGTGGGATCGATCAGTGCCTGGTAGACCTGCGCCCCCAAGCCCAAATCGGCGAAGCAGGGTTGGGCGCCAAAAAGAAAAGGTCGATTTTCCAGATGTTTTTCCAGCAAGCCGATCCCGTTCTTGAAGCTCTCTTCGATGAGGGGGGCCGTTTTCTCATTGGAGCCAACCGCGAAGCCTCGTCCGCTCATCCGCTCGCGCACATTGACGGCCATGGTCTCGATCTGGTCGTCCGGTGCGCCCGCCATCATTTCCGAGACGAGACGATGCGCAACCGTCTTTTGATCAATCTCCCGAGCCCAGCGATAGTGGAACATCCATTTATTCCCCCATTCATCGCCGAATTCTTCGAGCAGTTCCGACAGGAATCGTAGCGTCGGGTCGGCCGGGTGGATGGAGGGTGCGGGGATGCGTCGCTCGATCTCCTCGATAATAGGCGTGGAGTCCTGCAATGCTTCGTCCTCGGGGGTCGCAACGGCGGGGACGATCGGGAGGCGGGCGTACTTCTTGTATTCCTCCATCGTTGCACCGGTGCGGATGATCCACTCGTGAGGAATTTGCTTGTATCGAAAGTACGACCGTACTTTGGTCGAGTACGGTGAGTTTTCGGAACCGAAGATACGATATGCCACAGACATGTTGGAGACCTCCGGAGAAACCGTCGCTGATTCCGATCGGCTCTACAAGTCCGCGGGCATCGCGAGGCCTACAATCCGGGCAAGCCGCCTGAACCGTGGCCTGAATAACCATAGCTGGTGACCGAAGGGTCCATCGAACTCGCGATCGACACGAGAAGCTTGGCGTGGGCCTCCCCGTCGTAACTCAGGAAGCGCCCGCCCGGGAAATCACGCCCTGCTCCCGCCAGAATGAAGGGCATCCGTTTGTGGTCATGCTGATTGGAGTCCCCAAGCTCGGAGAATAGCAGAATGCGGGTGTGGTCGAGCAGGGTGCCATCGCCGCTGGGGTCGGGGCGCGACTGGAGTTTCTGGATCAGTTGGGCAAGTTGCTCGGTGAAGAATCGCTGACTGAGAATAAAGTCCTGAGCGCTGGGGCTATCCGGGTTCCCGAAGTGGGAGGCATCATGGTGACGCTGCGTGGCGCCGGTCCACGAGAGGAGGGTCGGGCTGACCGGGTGGGACCATTGCAGCGACGCGACCCGGGTAAGGTCGCATGCCAGAGACTCGACGATCAGGTCC
The DNA here is from genome assembly GCA_029248525.1 of Candidatus Binatia bacterium. NCBI lineage: Bacteria > Candidatus Binatota > Binatia (SeqCode) > Binatia bacterium. Next base: position 96,877 of record JAQWJE010000033.1, on the reverse strand, counting down.
AACTGCAGGGCCCCGACCGTTTCGAAGAATTCTTCTCGGTCGTAACGCGGGGGATAGCCATGCCAACCGGACGGGACGGTGAACGCTTGGGGGTTCCACAGCGCGGGGCCGCAGTTGCCGGCGTTGGCTCCGGCTTGCTCGATGCGGCGTTCTACTGATTGCAGGGCCTCGAGGTGTTGTTCCAGCCGTTGACGTTCGACAGGACCCAGTTGCGTCTGCATGGCAGAGACTTCTGCGATCGAATGGTTGAGGATTTTCAAACGAGGGTCTTCGGCAAGCGCAGCTGGCGCCTCGTCGTCGCCGAACAACCTCGCATAGGCTGCCAGCGGGTTGTCCTCGGGTGATTGCGGGACTCCCGAACGAAGGAAGGAAAAACCTCCCGAGCCATTCTCGTAATTCGCACCCACACCGAGATAGAGCGATCGAAACGGGCTGGTCGCGCCCACCCGGTCGGCAAGAAAGTCATCCAGGGACTGCGCGGCATTCGCCGTCAGAACTTTACGAATCCCGCCTTCATGGGTGGGGCCACCTTCATACATGGTGAGGCCATCGATGAAGGTGCAATATTCCCGGACCGCCGCGAGCGGTTCGGTCATCGGCGGCAAAGCGAAATCAAATTCGGTGCCTGTGGGGTGGAAGTGCTGGGGAATGCAGCCGTCGGGGATGTAGAAGAAGATCGCCTTTTTGGCCGCGGCCTCGGCTCGGGCGGCGCGGACGAGAGTGAGTGGGGCCATCAAGGCCGCACCTGTGCTCCCCAAAGCCTTCAGAAAGTCGCGCCGCCGCATGTTCATGGATAATTTGCGGTTCTTCATGGGTTCACCTCTTCGCCCTCATGGCGACGTGTAAAGGAGGGGAGCTCGATCAGGCGCAGCAGGAGTTCCTGCACATTGCCTCCCTGCGCCACGAAGTCCGTTCCGAGAGCTTCGATCTCACAGGCAAGCTCCGAACTCTCCAATTGGCCTCTCGACCATCGCCATACTTGCGTAGCCAGACATCTCTCGGCTGTTTCACTCCCGGCAAGCAGGTCGCCGAGTTGCGTTGCGCCCGAGAAGCTCAAAATCTCGGGGTCGTCCAGACTGCGTAATCCCAGGATCTCGCCCTGGTCGTCGATCGGCGCACCTCCCTCGAAGGCGATCGGTCCACCCGCACCGTCGAACTTCAGAAACCCGAATCCGACACCGTCGATATATTGATGGCAGGACTGGCAGGAGGGGTCGGTACTATGAGCTGCAAAGCGCTCCCGCGTGCTGAGGGTCGGGTCCAGCCCCGGTGGGGTATTATCGACCTCGGGTGGCGGTGGTGGCAGATCCTGGCACAGGAGTCGGCGTCGAACGAAGACGCCTCGTCGGACGGGCGAGGTATCGTTCGAGTGCGCGTGAGCTGCAAGGACACTACCAAGGGTCAGGATCCCGCCGCGTGACCCGTCTGCGACCTGAATCGGCCCGAATGTTTCACCGGCGGGCATGGGGACCCCATAGTACGCGGCCAGCAGCGGGTCGGCCATGACGGTCTCGGTGTCGAAAAGTTCGGCGAAGGAACCCGAGGCATCAAAGACGACGTGTGACAGGAAGCGGTTGAGTTCCTCGAATTGTCGTTCCTGAATTCCCTCGTTGAAGTTGGGGAAGGCCGTGGAATTTTTCTCGCCGGCCAGAAGGGGATCCGCGCCGAGCCATTGGGCGGCGAAAATTCCCAACTGCTCCCGTGCACGTGGGTCGGCGAGAAGGCGCTCGGCCTGAGCTCGGCGGCCCTCGGTCGTCTGCAGGCTACCGTTTGCCGCTGCTGCGAAGAGCAGATCGTCGGGCATCGAGCCGATCAGTAAATACGAAATGGCGCTGGCGATTTCATAACCGTCCAGGGCAAAGTTGCCTTCTCCATCGGGCACGCCCAACTCCGAGCGTTGGAGGAAGTGGGGCGAGATCAACATCGCCCAAAGCGCATCCTGCAGACCGATGTCGAAGGGCTCGTCCTCGTCGGCAAAAAGTGCCAACAGGGAATTTACTTCGCTTGTCGCGAGAGGTCTTCGATAGGCCCGTTGCCCAAACTCCTCGACAAACTCGCGAGCGCACGCCTCGCGATCATTGGCCGGTTCGCAGGGCAGGATGGCAGACCTGCGCTCGATCACGGCTCGCGCCGCGAGGCTTTCGGCTTCGCCCAGGTAGGCGTCGATGTGCCGATCGGTCATTTCGAAAGCCGCCGGCATATTGTCGTAGCCGTCGATCCGAATTTCTACCGGGAAATCATTCAGAGGGTTGGTAGTGGTCAGCCCCAATAGATCGTTAACGGTGGCGATGTATTCCCGCCGGGTCAACGGTCGCAATCGCCTCGGTAGAGCGGTCGGGCCGCTGCTGCACTCCAGCGTTCCCGTCGCTCGTTGTAATTCGCCCAGAATATAAGACGCAATTCGGCTCGCACAATTACCTTCGCAAGCGCCGGGGTTGCCCAGAGGCATCGAAGCGTCGATTTTTTGGGTCAAGGTTTCGAGCGAGGACCAATTTGCCAGAGTCGGAGCGATCGTCGTTCCCGCACCGTCATCCCCGTGGCAAAGATTGCACGCGTGTATCTCGTATAATTCTCGTCCAGTGAATCCGTCTGGCGTCGCTGCGGGTGTTGGTGTCGGCGACGGCGTTGGCGAGGGTGAAGGCGTTGGCGACGGTGAAGGCGTTGGCGAGGGAGTGGGTGCCGGCGTGGGTGCCGGCGTGGGCGACGGCGTTGCCGCTATCGGTGGGGTGGGCGCTGGCGAATTTGTCGGGGCAGGTGTTGGCGGGACGAACGGAGGCGTCGGAACCGGTGTCGGAACCGGCGTCGCTGCCGGGGGCGTGGCCGTGGCCGCCGGCGTTTGGATGGGTGCACTCGTCGGGGTCGGAGTTGCTATCGGATCGTTGGTCGGGGGGGTGGCGGTGGGGTTGTCGCCCGGATTTCCTGTTGGCTCCGGGGCCGTATTGGAACTGCAGGCACGTCCATTCAAGCGGAAGTTCTGCGGGTCGGCGGGAGGATCGCCGGCGAAATTGGCCTCAAAGCCGAAATCGACCGAGCCGCCAGCGGGGATCTTCGAGTTCCAGTGCTCGTTCGTTACTAGAAATTTGGCCGTGTCGTCCTGCAGGAGACCATTCCAGAGATTGACAATTTCCAGTCGCTCGATGCGCTCGAAGCTCAGCTTCCAGCCGGATTCCAACTCCAGGTCCCTCACGCCCTCGTTGTAAATTTCAACATTGGCAATAAAGCCTGAAGGCCATGTGGCCGTGATCTCATAATCGACGTGGCATGGGCGTTGGCCCTCGCATGCCGAGACCAGCGCCAGGCAAATGGCGAGTAATCCATGCCTGACGGCAGAGGTTCCACGTTTTTTTTGCCACATTCGAATTCCCCTTGGTTTTTGGTTGTTCCGTGTCCGCCGAAAACTTGGAGGGGGTTTTGAAAGGTGCTGGTGTAGCGGAAGCCTCATTCGATCCTATTTTTGGAGCTTTGGGAAGGGGCGGTAACCCCCTACGCATCACGCAATAGAGATGCGGGGGCACCTGATATGGGGCCTGATGCCGTTCCGGAATCCCGAAACGGGGGAGTGAACCGCCGGAAGCTTCGATCGTGAAGTCAAACAAAAAAGGGCGCACTCCAAACAGGAGTGCGCCCTTGGGCCGGATCCTCGCGGCTCAGGCGCGCATGTTGAAACCCTGATCCTCGGGGAGGAAGACATCGTCTTCGGCTGCGGCGATATCCCGGGCCGAGAAGCCATCTTTCTGGAGGCCGGTGGGGCCGGTGATTTTCATCTCAGCTACGCGTGCGCCGCTCACGAACAGAAATTTCCCTGTTTTGTCGCCCGATAAATCACTCGCCATGTAGAGAACTGCCTGCGAGATCTTTGCTGGATCGAGAGCTTCGGCCATTGCGGATTCTTCTCCGCCCATCAAGTCGGAGGTCAGTCGGGTAAACGCCACCGGCGCGAGTCCCCAGGCGCGAATGCCGTATTTTGCACCTTCTTGCGCCAGAGTTCGCGTGAAGCCGGCAATCCCTGCCTTGGCAGCTCCGTAGTTGCACTGTCCGAAGTTTCCGAGGAGGCCTGAAGTGGAGGTGGTGTTGATGATCACGCCCGGGCCACCGCGATCCTTCATATGCTGGAAGACAGGCTTTGTGACGCAGTAGGTGCCCTTGAGGTGGACGGCGATCACCAGGTCCCAATCGTCTTCCTCTGTCTTGACCAAGGTACGATCGCGCAGGATGCCGGCATTATTGACAAGAATATCTACCCGGCCAAATGCATCGAGTGCTGTGCGGCAAATATTCTCGCCTCCGGCCATAGTGGCCACGGAGTCATGATTGGCGACGGCCGCTCCTCCAGCGTCCGTGATCTCCCGAACCACTTGATCGGCCATGGCCAGTCCGTCGCCGGTGCCGTCACGCGCGCCACCCAGATCATTTACGACGATTTTGGCGCCTTCGCTGGCCAGCAATAATGCGTGGGTTCGACCGAGGCCGCCTCCGGCGCCGGTAATGATAGCTACTTTCCCATCGAGCAGTCCCATAATGTCCTCCTTGGCATAGGTATCTGCTTCTCCGATCATTAACGGTGGCGGGGTGCAAGTGGTGGGCACTGGCGATCTGTCCTCAGGTCTGCGAAGACCGTCCGGCATGAGGGATCGAATTGATCGTTGGATGACAGGCGAAGGCACGGTGCGGATTTTGACCGCCACCAGCACCGCGATGGCGCAGGAGGCCGCTCGTGTTGCCGGCTCGGCACCTGCTGTTTCCGAGGCGTTGGGCGATCTCCTCACGGGTGTCGCCTTACTGGAACTGGCGCAGAGTCCGGTCGAAAGAGTGCAGTGCTCTTTTGATCATGACGGCAGTGCAGGCCAGTTGGTCGCTGATGTCTGGCCGGGACCGGAGGTGCGTGGGCGCGTGAAGAATCCTCAGGCAAGTGCCGAACCTCTGATCGGTACGGATGGCGAGCTGCGGATCTCACGCCACGGATTCCGTGGCGGGCAGGTTTACCAGAGTCGACTGCCTGTATCCGGAGGGAGTATAGCTGGCGCTTTGCAGCAATTTTGCCTCGAGTCCGAGCAGACACTGACCCTTTTCTCGCTGGCGACAGTGACCGAAGCGGACGGTCGAATCAGCCGCGCCGGGGGGATGATCGTTCAGGCGATGCCGGATTGTGAGCCGGAGCATCTGGCGGGTGTCACGGCGTGTCTGGAGCAGGCAGATTTCGCCGCTCTGGTGCGAGCCGGTGAGGCACCGGCGGATGCGACGATGGCGCTCCTTGATCGCATGGATCTTCATGTGCTCGGACACGACCCTCTTCTTTATCAATGCCGCTGCTCTCTCGAGCGGGCAGTCGGAGCGGTGCGCACGCTGTCGCCCGAAGAACTGGAGGAAGTTCGGGGGGGGCGTGTGGAGGAGGTCGTTTGTGATTTTTGCAGCCACCAATACCTGGTCGGTCAACCGGAGCTTGACGCTACGGCTCCCGCTGCGGAGAAATGAACATGGCGATTCGGTTGCTTGCGATACCTCATCACGCGGTTGTGCCGGGAGCGGCAGCGAAAGAACCGGGCGCTGCCCGTTTTCTTTGTGGAGAATTATCGAGCCTCGAGGACCATGCGACGTGTCGCTTTGACCAACAGGAAATCTCGGAATGAGCGATACCGTATGCATCGAACCGGAAAACGGACGCTATCGCGCGGATCTGGTTTTTCTTCATGGCCTGTGGACGACACCGGATATCTGGCAGCCCGCAGCTTTGGGGCTGGCGCACCGCGGTTGGCGGTGTCATCTGCTGGATATGCGTTCGGGTGAGCAGGGGCGCGACTTTGAAATCGAACAATGGTGTCAGTCGGCAGCGGACTTTCTCTCGGACTGCGAGACTCCGCCGATTGTGGTCGGGCACGACGCTGGTGCTCTGGTTGCGCTCGCTTTGGCCGAACGCTCCTTGCCGCGCGCGGTGGTGGCCGATGCCCCCCTCCTCGTAGGACCGCCGCAGCTCCAGCCGCGTCTGGCGAATATGATCGCTCGTTGGCGTAACGCAGAGTTGCCGCCGCCTGCCCCCACCAACCCGATGGCTCACGTGGGATCGAATGCCGGCGTCGCACGACTCCTGAATGCCTTGACTAATGAAGGGGCTCGCCTGGTGGGGTCTCTGGTCGGGCGGGCGATTCGACCCGGTCGGCCTGCGGTACCCACCTTGCTCATGGCCTCGCCCGATGATCCCGTGGTCCCGGAGCATCTTGTCGCGATTACGGCACAGGGAATTGAGGCGGAATACCAGAAGCGATCGGGCGGTCACTACGGGATGCTGGAAGAGCCCTACGACGTCTGGTCGAGCGCCGTGCAGCGTTGGTTGGTGAGACGCGCCGGCACGGATTTGCTGGTACTGCGCGGGGATGAGGACCTGGACCCGGACGCACTGATCTGAGTTCCGAGCTGTCGCTGCGCCTATTTGACTTCTTCCTCGCTCGACAGGAAACTTCAGGCCCACCCTCCGATGCCTCTGCCCATCGAAACGAAATCCACGTCAAGTGACGGCCGCACGCAACGACGCGTCCGTAACCGCGAACGCGTGGTCGAAGCTCTATTCGCACTCGTGCGCGAAGGCTATTGCCGACCGACGGCGGATCAGGTGGCCGAGCGCGCCGGCGTTGGGCGTCGGACGGTTTTTCGCCACTTTGACGATCTGGAGAGTTTGTTTGCGGCGCTGGCGACTCAGGTTCGCGAGGAAGCCCGCAAGGGTCGAATGCCGGCATGGGAGGGACTTCCGGTGCAGGAGCGTGTCCGGGAACTGGTGGCTCGGCGCTCGCGTTTGTTCGAGGACCTGGCACCCTTTCGTCGCGCCAATACATCGAATTTGTGGCGATCCTCGGTCCTGAGAACTTTCGAGGCAGAGAACAATCTGGAACTCCGCAAGGATTTGCGGCAGGCAATCCCCGAACTGCTTGCCGCGGCTCCGCATGTGGTCGCCGGAGTGGAGTTGCTGGCCGCCCCGGAGACGTGGGATCGCTTTCGCGAGGCACAGTCCCTCAGTTTTCCGGAGGCAGAGGTCGCGGTTCGCGATCTTATCCTGCAGTTGCTGAAGGATAGCTGACGCGGCTTCGCCATTGGTCATGCGGTAGTAGCGCGCTCTTTCTGCGCGGGCACCCGACATGGCAACTGCTCAGCAAGGTCGGAGGGGTTGAATTCCGAGGTCTCCCGGCCGTCGTAGTGCCAGGCCTGACGCCAGAATCTATGCCGATTCGGGCGCGGGCCGGAGGTTGCTTCGATGACACAAAAGACTCCACTTCTGCGCTGTGCCCGGACGTTGTTTTCTTCCTTGACGATTCTTTGCCTGCTCGCTTTGGCGAGCGCGGCGATGGCCGCGGACCTTCGGTTGGCATCGAGCGATCAGGGGCGCCTCTCGATGCCGATTTTATCCGATCATATGGTTTTGCAACGAGATCAGATCCTGCCGATTTGGGGGGAAGGCGTAGCGGACAGCCGGGTGGGCCTGGAGCTTCGTGATCCTCTTTCGGGACGTATCGTGGCGAGCGCTTTCACGCGCGTGGATGGCGAGAGGTGGCGGGTCGATTTGCCGCCGCTGGACAGTCGAACTTTGCCCCGGGTCGATTCGTGGCGGACGTCTCCTGGAATGAAGAATTCGCGGATCCCGCAGGCCCGGTCGCTGGTTCCCGGGTTCGAGCCTTTGCCAATGGTTATGAGCGAGATGGAGCGGGCTGGCAGTCGCTGCCGGGCGACACGGCGGGCTGGCTTGCGACAGGTCTGGCGGAATCGCTCGCCCGACAAGAAGGAGCGCCTGTCCCGGTTGGCATCGTGAATCTCGCAGTGCCGGGATCGGCGATTCGCCGCTGGGCCGGCAGCGGAACCGGTATCCCGGGGGAATTCCCGGAGGATATCGGTGACTATTATCAGGCCTGGATTTTGCCTTGTCTGCCCTATGCCGCGCGGGGTGTCTTTTGGTGGCAAGGGGAGTCCGACCATCAGGGGTCAGGCTCCACGCAGTATGCGCAACGCTTCCGGGACCTTGTCGAATCGTGGCGTATCGACTTCGAGAATCAGGACTTGTTTTTTGCGGCCGTGATGCTGCCCAACGGAAAGTGTGTCGCCTCGGACGAACTGGTCCGTGGGTATCCGCGATCGCGTCCGCCGGAAGCCCGCGCCGCGGGTTTGATGTACGACGCGTATTTGTCAGCGGCCCGGGAACTCCCCTTGTTGGGGCTGGCCCTGACGAAAGATCTGCCTGGCGGCACGCATCCTTCGGACCGTGAGGTTTATGCGCAGCGCTTGGTCGATTTGGTGCGTCACGATGTATACGGGGAAGATTTTGCCTACTCGGGGCCGGTGTTTGATTGCCCGGAGCGCACAGGCGATGTTCTCCGCATTCATTTCAAGGGTTCGACCGGGGAGGGCCTCAAGCCCGGAGGACTTCTTCGCGGAGGTTCGCCTGCCGCCGATGTTCGGGGTGTCCAGGTCGGGGCCGACACCGAAAGTCGGGTGTGGGCGAATGCGATGGTCGACGGTGATGTTCTGGTCGTCTCTCATCCGGAGATCTCCAAACCCGCGTATGTCAATTATGCATGGAAGGTAAATCCTCGTTGGGCGAACCTCTTTAATGCAGCCGGTCTTGCCGCGGGTCCTTTCGCCGGTTTCTGGCCTGCTGACGCTTGTGATTCCTGACGGTGTGGATGCCGGGATCGCTGATCGATCTGTTACAAGTCGGGCATGCGGAACTTTGAAAATCTGGAAGTCGTCGTCGACGGCGCGCGAGCGACCATTTTCCTGAACGAACCCGGAAACTTGAATCCGCTGCGCGAGACGACACTGCGATCCCTGATCGCGGCATCCGCCTGGCTTGATGAACAACCGCAGCTCAAAGTGGTTGTTGTGGCAGGTCGCGGCAGGGCTTTCTGCGCGGGCGCCGACGTTCAGCTGGTGGGATCCGACGCGGCGCCGGGAGCGCCGGGTCCGCGGGCGATGGCTGATCTCGGTCGCGAGATGGCCGATGCAATTGAAGGGATCCGTGCGGTTACCATCGCGAGCATTCACGGTCATTGTATTGGGGGTGGGGTGGTTCTCGCGAGTGCATGTGACCTTCGTGTGGCCGCATCGACGGCCTCCTTTCGCATCCCGGAAGTCGATTTGGGAATCCCCCTGGCTTGGGGTGGGATGCCCCGTTTGGTGCGGGATATCGGTCCCGTGATGACTCGCGAGTTGGTCCTCACGTGCCGTAAATTTACCGCGAGTGAGGCAAAGGATATCGGTTTTCTGAACCGGGTTGTCCCGGACAGTGAACTCGAAGCCTCCGTTTCGGAGCTGGCGGATGAACTGCTCGACAAGGCGCAATACGCATTGCTGTCCACAAAGCGGCAAACAAGGGCGATTACCGCGGGGATGGTCGGGCTGCCCGGATCGCTTCTCGACGCGGATCTTTTGGTGGCAGGGCTGCGGGATCCGGAAGGCCGCGAGAAGGCAGAGGCCTACCTCCGTCGGGTCCTCTCAGGCAGGTCTTGAGATTTCGGTGTCGCCGAGCCGATCCTTACGGCGTGCTGGTCCTGGCGAGATCCGTCTCGCCGGAGCGGAAGCTCAGGAAGGCGTCGCCTTGTCTTCAGTGACGGGTGCAGCCGCAGTTTCGGTTTCTTCTTCCGCCATTCCGATGGTGTGCAAACCGCATTCGGTTTTGCCGCGCCCGGCCCAGCGGCCGGCTCGTTCATCCTCGCCGGCGAGGACGGGGCGCGTGCAAGGCGCGCAGCCGATACTGGCATAGCCTTGATCGAAAAGGGCATGCGTCGGGATCTCATGCTTCTGCATGTATTCCCAGGTGTCTTTGGCTTTCCAATTCGCCAGCGGATTGATCTTCACAATCCCGCCGCCGAGTCGTTCGAGAATGGACATGCCCGCTCGTGTTGTGGCTTGATCTCGACGACGACCGTTGATCCAGGCCGACACGCCATTGAGAGCCAGCTGCATCGGATCGACCTTGTTGATCTTGCAGCAAAGGTCCGGGTCGGTCTCGTACAATGTGTCGCCGTGAGTCGCGAGGAATTCGCCCCTCGGCATGGCTGAGGTCAGATTTCGAATTTCGAGGCCGAACTTGTCGACCAATTCGTCGCGGTAGGCCAAAGTTTCCGCAAAATGATATCCGGTGTCGATGAACAATACCGGCGTCTCGGGTGCGATTTCTCTGAGCATATGGGCGATCACGACGCCCTCATGCTGGAAAGACATCGTCAAAACCGCATCGGGAGCGTAGGTATCCGCCACCCCCCGAAGGATTTCTTCGGGGGTCTGGGTTTCGGCAATCTCGTTCTGTATTTTCAGATCCAAGGCTTTGGCTCCGGTGACTCGCGATTAGAATTACCATAGGTGCCGAATTGCGGCAATTTCTTAGTTTTCACGCCCGTAGCCCCCGGGAATCACCATTCCGACGCCGTGGCGCCAAAAGCTTCCTCTCCCAGAATGCGGGAGAAACCTTCGCCAGTCGGGGTTGTATGCAGCTCGACCCTATAGGGTTTGAGGATTTTCGTCAGGGAGTCGCGGTGCGCCTCGATCGAACGCGCCACGGAAGAATAGCCATGTTCCGCGGCCCGGCGACGCGCGCTGAAGTCGAGGGGGAACATCCGAAAAAACGTCTCGTCGCTATCGCCCGGTTCGATGAGCAGGATATCTCCGCGAAACTCCGGGTCCTCCCGGTACTGCTGGAGCCCGAGATGGAGTCGCGAGTGGAGGAGCGCTCGGAAGACCTGATTCATCACGACGAACAAGCCTCGATCGCTCAGAGTGCTTCCGTCGGCGATTCGTCCTCCGCGCATTTGCGGACGATTGTTGAAGGGGCGAAACGGATTATACGCAAGAATCAGATTCGCTCCGTTTTCGATCGCGACATCGATGTTGGCTGTGCGGCGAACGCCACCGTCAACATAGTCGACCCCGCGCAGTCGAGCCGGTTTATAGAAGCCCGGCATGGCGGTGGACGCTTGAATCGCCTCGGAGATCGATAGACGCTCCTCTTCTTCGGGCCCGAAGACGACTCGTTGGGCCGAGTCGAGATTTACCGCGGCAACGTAGAGCCTCTTGCCGCGCTCGCGCCTGAGGGTCTCGAAGTTATTGCTGATGCCGCGAGCGGCGAAGCCGCGACGCACAAAGCGCTCGATCCCCGCGTTGTCGAACGCTCCGGCAGGCAGGTAGTCGAGCGGGAAGGGGAAACTTCGATTGGTCTGCAAGCCACGCACGACCTCGGAGGCCAGCCGCTCGAGAGCATCACGACTGGGGGCGCTTGTGCAGGCTCGCAGGGGTTCCTGCAAGCGGCGGTATGTCGTCGGGCTGCGAAGCAGGACTTCGGCAAATGCACCCGGCAGATAGCTGAAGAAGTCGGTCACGAATTCTACCGGCTTGGTCAACATCTCGGCCAGATTGGGCCGATAGAAATCGCGCAACCGGAACTCGGCCAGCTCTCCCTCGCCGCCGAGTGCTGCCATTAATTGTGCCGGGGGTATCCCTGCCGCCAAAGGTGCGGCGAGCAATGCACCTCCGGAGAGGCCGACGTAGATATCGAAGTCGATAATCTTGCGTCGGCTCAAAAGGTCATCCAGCGCGACCAGTCCCCCCAATTTGAAGGCGCCTCCGGTAACCGCTCCCCCGGCGAGCACGAGAGCGATTTGAGGGTCCTCGGGCAGGTTTTCCGGCGTACTTTTCTGGATGAAGGTGATTCCCATGGCGAGGGGCCCCGCTCGAGGGACCTTCGGCAGGTTTCCCGAAAGTCTTCAGCCGGGCAATAGCCTCGTTGGGCTCAGGTGGGATCGAAAATCATCGGGCCTTCGCGGCCTAGCCCCTCTTCGAGAGCCCGCAGGTCTTCTGCGGTATCCGAGGTATACCAACGCCCGTGGTGGATAAATCCCTGAAACGGAACTCCGGCAGCGAAAAGTTGGGGATAGAGGCCACGCATGGTGCTGAAGGCCCCCTCGGGAGGCATTTCTCGCAGGATCGCCGGTTTGAGGACCTGCACCGAGGCGAACATATATTCGTCCAGGCCGGCTGCAGGGGCTCCCTTGCCGAGAAAGCGGCGGATCCGACCTTCCTTGTCGGTTCCGAAGAGTCCGTACGCCTCCGCTTTCGGGTCGTTTCGTAACACGAGAGAAATACTGGCCTCGCTTCGGTGGTGTTCGGCCAGAAGCCGGGTCAGGGACACATCGGTGACGACGTCCGCGTTCAGGACCAACAGCGGCGTATCCTTGTCTGCCTCCGTCTGGTTGCGGTCCATGAACTGTGCGGCCTGGCGGATGCCACCTCCGCTATCGAGCAATTTCTCCTCGACGGAGTATTGCAGATGCATGCCCAGCCGCGCCCCGTCACCTAATTCCGCAATGATTTTCTCGCGCAAATGATGAACATTGATGACGACGTCGGTAATTCCGTGGGCTTTGAGGAGAGCCAATCCGTGCTCGATCAGAGGCTTGCCGCCCGCCGGCACCAGCGGCTTGGGCACGGTGTCGGTCAATGGCCGGAGTCGGGAACCCCGACCGGCCGCGAGAATGATTGCACGCGCGGGCGGATGGCTCATGAGAAAATCGGGCTCCTCTGGAAAAGGAGGTCGGCGAGTTCTTCCTCGCCCAGATTGTCGAGAGCCCGCATGGTCTGCTGGGCCATACGCGGCGCATAACGCTCGAAATAGCCCGGTTTCTCGAGCTCCAGTGCCAGAACGCCAAAACGACCGATGACTCGCAGGGTTCGGTAGGCGACCGCCACAAAATAGGCTTCTCTCAGCTCGTTCCCGTCAGGGTATGGATGTTGGCCGCAGCGGCCCATTTCCTCATGCCAATAAACGAGCAGATCGGACTCCAGCTCGGGATTGACGAACCGATCGGTATCCCGGTCGGTGAGCAGGCTTGCAAGGTCGTAAAGCAGGGGGCCGCGCGTGGCATCCTGAAAATCGATCACGCGCAGCTGGTCTGTGGGGTCGATATGGAGATTCCAGGCATGATAGTCGCGGTGCATCAGGCCGAGGGGTTGCTTCTCCAGACGCTTGCCGAGAGCAGCGAGAGCGCTCTCGAGCTCGGGGTCGGCGCCCGCCGGCCGAATTCCCACTCCCTGCGCATGGCCCAGGCCATGAGTCGCGGTAATTTGGAGTTCCCGGGCAATCGCATCAGCTCCGTAAGTCTGTTCCAGAGCGAAGCAGGCAGACTTTGCCCGAGAATCGGCGGTCGCGAGTTTGGCGAGCAGCGAGACCGCCTGCTTCATCAGCACTTCCCTCTCTGAATCCTCAGCTTTTTCAGCAGCTTGGGCAAGGGGTAGGTCGCCGAGGTCCTCGAGTAAAAGGCAACCTTCCGATTCGGCGACCCAATAGATCTCGGGCACCGGGACCTCGTGCTCCCGGAGAAACCGCTGCATGTTGACGAATGGGAGCTCGCTTTGCGGGGGGCCGTCTCCTTCCTCGGGTGCTCGGGCCGACCCGTCGGCAGAAAAAAGCATGGCAAGGGCGGTTGCGGGAGCCTGCGTCCCACGCAGGCGGAGGCGCACGTAGCTGCGCGTGCCCGCGTCGCCGGTCAGGGGCCTTTCGGCCAAAATCTCCACGCCCGGCCAGCAGGCTGCGGCCAGATCCTTCAGAACTTGATTGCTCACCGCCGCAGAGCTAGCGCGGATGCGCCCGAAATTCACCTACCGACCACCTGTATTCGGTTTGACCGCCGCGAGTCCCCGGAGGCAGACCGTTGACAGGGCCGGGTTCAAACCCTAGCCTCACCGGGAGCGTTCGGCGTGGATTATCGGGGGGTTTTTCCGCACGACGACACGCCGGGAGGAGCCATTGATCAACCCGTACGTTGCATTGCTGATGAGCGCGGCGCTCTGCTCGCTGGTCGCCATAATTATGGTTTTTGCGAGCCGGATCATCGGACCGCAAAATCCAAGTGAAACCAAGCTCGAGGTTTTCGAAGCTGGCAACCCGCCGGTGGGAACCCTCCGTGGCATGCGTTTCCCGATCAAATTTTATCTCGTTGCCATTCTCTTTATCGTTTTCGATATAGAGGTGGTCTTCATGTACCCTTGGGCGGTGATTTTTCGCGATCTGGGGTGGTTCGGTCTGGCCGAAATGGGAGTGTTTGTCGGCATTCTTACTGTGGGTTTGGCCTACGTCTGGCGCGTCGGAGCGCTGGCTTGGGAATGAGCTGAGGTCGCGATCGCTATGGAAGTGATTTTCACGCTGGTGAAGGTAATTGTCGCCTTCGTCATCATGCTGCAGATGGTGCTGGTCCTCTTGTGGGTCGAGCGGAAGGGTTCGGCTCTGATTCAGGATCGAGTTGGCGCCAATCGAGCGAATATCTTTGGAGGTTTGTTGCCCTTCAATTTGGGAATTGTGAACACCTTCATGGCCGACCCACTCAAGGGTTTCCACAAGGAAGATATCGTGCCGGCCGACGCGGATAAATTCCTCCACTGGCTGGCCCCGATCGTCGGGATCATCCCGCTCTTCCTCACATTCGCAGTGGTCCCGTTCGGCGATGTGCTGATTCTCGGTGATTATACGATTAATCTGCAAGCCGCAGAGACAGGTGTCGGCATTCTGCTGATCCTCGCAATGGTCTCGATGGGCGTTTACGGCGTCGTGCTCGGCGGTTGGGCTTCCAACTCCCGGTATTCAATGTTGGGCGGCGTGCGCGGAACAGCCCAGATGATCTCCTACGAGGTCTCGATGGGATTGGCGATCGTCGCCGTCGTCCTGACCTACGGCACCCTCGATATGCAGGAAATCGCTCGCGCGCAGGGCGAACTGATGTGGGGGGTCATTCCGGCCTGGGGTGTTTTCTATCAGCCTCTGGCTCTGGTGATCCTCTTCATTGCCGGGATGGCGGAATCCAAGCGGGCGCCTTTCGACCTGCCCGAAGCCGAGTCGGAACTGGTTGCCGGTTTCTACACGGAATATTCCGGCTCCAAGCAATTGGTTTTCATGATGGCGGACTTCGTGGAGATCGCCATTGTCGCGGCTTTGGTCACGACATTCTTCTTCGGAGGCTGGCAAGTCCCCTATCTCTATCAGGACGGTTTCCAGTTCCCTGGTGGCTGGCAGGTGTATGTACCATCCCTGATGGTGACCCTGATGCAGATCGTTGCCTTCCTGCTGAAGCTGTTTTTCTTCTGCTGGGTGCAGATTTTGGTGCGCTGGTCCCTCCCGCGGGTGCGTTATGACCAGTTGATGGATTTGGGTTGGAAGCGTTTGCTGCCGCTCGGCCTCGCGAATGTGGTCATCACGGCGATTCTCATCCTCGCGCTGCAAGGGTTCACAGTCTGATGGTTTTGTTCTGGATCCTCGCTGTACTGACGATCGCAGGGGCGCTGACAACGGTCCTGCACCGTAACCCCGTCTACTCGGCACTCGCCCTTGTATTCACGCTTTTTCAGGTTGCGATCATCTTTCTCGCACTTGACGCATTTCTCGTCGCCTTTTTGCAGGTCATTGTCTACGCAGGTGCGATCGTTGTCCTCTTTCTCTTCGTGATCATGCTTCTGGCCGTGGAACCTGAAGAACCTCTCGCCGGGCAATTGCCGCTCCGGATTTCGGCAGGAATTCTTTGCCTTCTTCTCGTCATCGAGCTGGCCACCCTGAGCACATTACCCGGAATCTCGAATATGGCCGAGCCGATGCCCGAGGGCTTCGGGCAAACAGCCGCTGTCGCTCGTCAGCTTTTCTCGGCGTATATGCTCCCTTTTGAACTAACCAGCGTTTTGCTTCTCGTCGCCGTGGTCGGCGCGGTGGTCATGGCGCGACGCAAGGCTTCCTGAACATGGATGTACCAGTCGATCATTATCTTGTGCTCGCTGCGGTCGTTTTTTCGATCGGCGTTTTTGGCGTTCTTTTTCGCCGCAACGTGATCGTGATGCTGATGTCTGTCGAGCTGATGCTCAACGGTGTGAACATCACCTTCGTTGCCTTGGCCAGAAAGATGTGGGACCTCGACGGGCAGGTCGTCGTCTTTTTCGTGATGACGGTCGCTGCGGCAGAGGCAGCTGTGGGCCTTGCGATTTTCCTGGTGAACTTCGCGGGCCGCAAGACTTTGAACGCGGACGAAATCCGCGTCATGCAAGGATAGGGGAGAGATCGAAGAATGCCCGAACTCGAAACATCCCTGCTCCGCTGGATCGTGCTGTTGCCGCTCGCCGGCTTCGTCGCCAATGTCATCTGCGCGAAGCTCGACAAGCCGCTCGCTTCCAAGTTCATCGGTCCGGGCGTTCTGTTCACGGCGTTTGCGATCGCCATGACGGGCGTCGGGATGCTCTGGAGCCTCCCGGTCGAGCATCTGGGCGAGGGCGCTCTGATCGACCCGGTATTTACATGGATTGCTGCGGGGCCGCTGACTGTCGATTTTACTCTCAGGCTGGATGCCCTGACCAGTGTGATGCTTTTCCTGATCACCGGGGTAGGCTCCCTGATCCACCTCTACGCGGTCGGCTACATGGAAGACGATCCGGATGTTTCGCGTTTCTTTGCCTATTTGAACCTTTTCGTCGCCGCGATGCTGATTCTGGTCCTGGGCGACTCGCTGGTGGTTCTCTTCATCGGCTGGGAAGGCGTGGGCCTCTGCTCCTATTTGCTGATCGGCTTCTGGCATAAGGAAATGGGGAACGCGGATGCTGGCCAGAAGGCCATGATCGTGAACCGCATTGGCGATGCGGCGTTTCTGATCGGCATGTTCGTGCTTTTCTGGGGACTCTACGAGATCGGTGTCCCGACTTTGAACCTTCAGAGCATCAACCAGAATGCCGGAGCACTGGCGCAGGCGATACCGTGGATGCCGACGGCCGTCTGCTTGTTGATGCTTTTCGGCGCGACCGGAAAGTCCGCTCAGGTACCTCTTTTTGTCTGGCTGCCCGATGCCATGGCCGGCCCCACGCCGGTTTCGGCGCTGATTCACGCGGCAACCATGGTGACTGCAGGCGTCTATCTGATCGCCCGGTTGTCTTTCCTCTACGTCCTTTCTCCGGACGCTCTTCATGTGGTTGCCTGGATTGGCGGATTCACCTGCCTGTTCGCCGCGACCATGGCGATCGTTCAGGAGGATCTGAAGAAGGTTCTGGCTTACTCGACCGTGTCGCAGATTGGCTACATGGTGCTCGGCGTCGGCGTCGGCGCTTTTGCTGCCGGTATCTTCCACGTCATGATGCACGCGTTCTTCAAAGGTCTCCTCTTCCTCGGGGCGGGCGCTGTGATGCATGCCCTGCATGGAGAATTGCGGATGTCCCATATGGGGGGGCTCCGAAAGCAGATGCCAAAGACGGCGGGAACCTTTTTCATCGCAAGTCTGGCAATCGCAGGCTTCCCCGGATTCGCTGCCTTCTTCTCCAAGGATATGGTTCTCGAGAACGCATACATGGGAGGTTTCGTCGGACCATGGGCGCTCGGTACCATCGCGGCCGGATTTACGGCCTTCTATATCTTCCGGGCCTTCTTTCGCACCTTTACCGGTGAGAGTCATGTCGACCCGGAAAAAGCCGAGCACCTGCACGAGATGGGCTGGCAAATGACGGTGCCCATGATCATTCTCGCCGTTTTGGCCACCTTCGGTGGTTGGATCGGCATGCCGCTCCATCTTCTCTGGGGCGATGCGATCGGTCACTATCTGGCACCAGCGCTGGCTTCCAACCCCTTTATGCACGGGGGAGGTCACCACACCGGCGAGGTTTTGATTCTCATGGCAATCGCAACCGGGGTAGGCCTCTTCGGAATGTTCTGGGCCTGGTTGCTCTATGTGAAGCGACCTGCGCTTCTCGATACCGTTTACGGCGTGACGCGTCCGATCTATCCCGTTCTCTGGAACAAGTATTGGCTCGATGAGATCTATGATGGTTTGATCGTGGCTCCTTATAAAAGAACCTCTCGGTTCCTCTGGTCCGCGATCGATGTGGTCATCGTGGACGGCATCGTGAATGGCGTCGCGACAACCGTAACGCTTCTCTCGGGAGTGATCCGGCGGGTGCAAACAGGCAATGTGCAACATTACGCACTGGGGTTGCTCTTCGGCGCCGCATTCCTTCTCGGGACCTACCTGGTGGTCGGGGGTTGATGATAATGGATTTCCCGATTCTGACCTGGATTGTTTTTTCGCCCCTTCTCCTCGGGTTCGTGCTTCTTTTTCTCCCCACGGAACCGCGCGAGATCGCGCAGCGGACAGCATTCGTGTTTTCGCTTGTGCCGTTAGCGCTGTCTCTCGTTCTGCTTTCCCAGTTTGATGGTTCAAACGGACATTTGCAGATGGTGGAAAGTGTTCCCTGGATGCCTTCCCTGGGAATTACCTACTCCGTCGGCGTCGACGGGTTCTCGATCTGGCTGATCCTGCTGACCACGATGCTTACCCCGATTGTCTTGCTCGGCTCGTGGACCGATATACGACACCGAGCGAAGGAATTCATGTTCTTCATCCTCGTCCTCGAGTGGGGAATGCTGGGAGCATTGGTCGCGATCGATCTCTTCCTGTTCTTTTTGTTCTGGGAGTTGATGCTCTTCCCGATGGCTTTCGTTCTCGGCATTTGGGGCGGGCCACGTCGACACTACGCGTTGGTCAAATTCGTGCTTTATACGATGACCGGAAGTGCGCTGATGCTGGTGGCGCTTCTCTATCTGGTCCTCGTCCACGGCGAATCGGGTGAACTGACATTCGATATCATGAGCCTTTACGGAACCGAGTTGAGCTACACCGAGCAGATGTGGCTTTTCTGGGCCTTCGCGATCGCCTTTTTCATCAAGGTGCCGCTCTTTCCGCTGCATACCTGGTTGCCGGATGCCCATACCGAGGCGCCCACGGGTGGCTCGGTCGATCTCGCAGGGATCCTCCTGAAAATGGGCGCCTACGCATTCCTGCGCTTTGCGATCCCGCTCTTCCCTCTCGCGGCAGAGGACGCCTTCCCGGTGGTGATCGGCCTGGCGGTTTTCGGGATCGTCTATGGCGCGATGGTGGCCTACCCGCAAAAAGATATGAAGCGGCTGATCGCTTATTCCTCGGTCAGTCATATGGGTTTTGTGATCCTCGGGATCTATTCGTTTGATGCGATGGGCGTTACGGGCGGCGTTCTCCAGATGGTCAACCACGGATTGGTGACCGGCGGACTCTTTCTCGCCATCGGCTTCATCTACGACCGAACTCATACGCGTCAGATCGCCGAATATGGCGGGTTGTGGTCTGTAGCGCCGACTTTTTCGGTGATCTTTTTGATCCTGACCTTTGCTTCGATCGGACTGCCGGGGACCAATAGTTTTGTTGGCGAGTTTCTGATTCTGCTCGGTTCTTTCCGAACCCATCCCTGGGCCGCCGCGATTGCGACGTCGGGCGTCGTCCTCGGCGGTGCGTATATGCTGACGATGTACAAGAAGGTGGTCTTCGGCTCTTTGGGACGCGTGGTCACCGACGCGGAAGAGACTCTGCGCGATTTCAGTCCGCGTGAGGTTCTCAGCCTGCTGCCGATCCTGCTCTTCGTGTTCTGGATCGGCATTTACCCCAAGCCGTTCCTCTCCAGGATTGAGCCTACGGTGGATGTTTTTCTGGCTCGCCTGCATCAGGCGGGTGCGACCAAATATATTGAGGCACCGAAGCTGGATCTTCTCTCTGAAGCGAAGGTGGCTGTCCGATGATCGAAATCGTTTATGGCGCTGCCGAGTGGCAGTCGATTGCTCCGGTCGGGACGCTGGTCCTGTTTGCCATGGGGATTCTCCTCAACGAGGCCTTCAACGGGGAGAAGCATGACGCGCAAACGCCATTCTGGTTCTCGATAGCCGGTTTGGCGGCTGCCAGCGCGGTCTCCATTTATGTCTGGGAAGACGGCAGCAGCGCTTTCGGCGGTGTCTTTACCAACGATGGCGTTGCCATGATGACCAACCTGATTGCTTGCCTGGCGGGGGGAGTGAGTCTGGCGATGGCCTTGAGCCATCTGGAAGATCTCGGCATCAAGGCCCGCGAAGTCTACCCTCTGGTCTTGTTCACCGTCGCCGGCATGATGATCATGGGCGGGGCGGAGGATCTCATCGTCTTGTTCATCGGCGTTGAGATCATGTCGATCCCGGCCTATGTCCTCGCCGGATTGCACCGGCGAGACGAGCGTTCCTCGGAAGCCGCGTTGAAATATTTCATTCTCGGTGCCTTGGCTTCCTCCTTCCTGCTCTACGGGATTGCTCTGATCTACGGGGCCACCGGTTCCTTCTCCTACACGGAAATTGCCGCGGCTTTGCCTGCGGCAGACCGCGGTCTCGTCCTTGGCGGCATCGCACTGCTGATTGTCGGATTGGGGTTCAAGGTCGGAGTGGTGCCCTTCCATTTCTGGGCCCCGGACGTGTATCAGGGGGCACCGACCTCGATCACCGCCTTGATGGCCGTGGGAATCAAGGCGGGCGCTGCCGTCGGAATGGCGAGACTTTTTCTCACCGCTCTGGCTCCGATGCATGCTGACTGGTCGATCGCCTTGTGGGTGCTTTCTGCCGCGACCATGGTGGTTGGCAATATTACGGCGATCTCGCAGAATAATATCAAGCGAATGTTGGCCTATTCCAGCGTCGCCCACGCAGGCTATGTGCTGGCCGCGTTGGTTGCGGGAACGCCTCGTGGTGGCGCGGCGATCCTCTTCTATCTGATCGTGTACGCGTTCATGAATCTCGGCGCTTTTGCGGTGGTGGCCTCCATGGCTGTTCCCGGAAACCGCAGGGAGTCCATATCGGACTATGCGGGTCTGGCCGAGAGCCGACCGATTCTCGCCGGTGTGATGGTGATCTTCCTGCTGTCCCTGATGGGGATCCCGCCGATGGCCGGATTTATCGGCAAGCTCTACATCATCGAGGCCCTGGTGCAGGTCGGCTATATCCCGCTGGCTGTTATTCTCATTCTGACCAGCGTCATCTCCGGATATTATTATTTGCGGGTGATCGTGGAGATGTTCATGCGCGACCCGGTCACCGAACCTCCCGCGATCGAACCGAAGCCTTATCTTGTGGGCGCATTGCTGGTTGCACTTGTCGGCACGATTTATTTCGGAGTCTTCCCGGACTCGGCGCTGGACCTGGCCCGCGCCTCGTTTCTCACTCTGCGCTAGCTCGAACGCCAGCTATTCAGCCGGCAAACGCGGGCCTGTTGGCGGTGGCAATTTAGGTCCTGCATAGTTTTGCAACGCCGTTTGTGCGGCCGGGAATGAGGTATTGTCCCATTGCTGGAGGGCTCCGGCCGCAGTTCCCGACACGAGATCGCTCTGGTCCCCGAGTAGCACAATCAGGTCAGGGATTGTTTCCGGGTCACCGAGTTGGCCCAAACGGTAGGCGATATTGTGGCGGAGTTGCGGGTCCGGGTCGTCGGCGCTCTGCAGAAGTCTGGGAATGGCCGCTGGGTCTCCGATCTGGGCAAGAAGAAGTGCGGCGATGATATTGTCTTCTGCGCTGAGTCGCTTGCGTGTTGCCTCGCGAACAATCGCCCGGTTGGGGGCACCATAAGTGCCTGCCATCTGTTGGGTGAGAATGGCGCGCCCCAAGCTGGCTTCCGTGAACGAATCGGCAACAAGGACCGTCTCGAGAAGTTCTCCGGTCGGCGTATTCTGCCCGATCAGATTCTTGCAGGACTTCAGGACTTGAAGCCGAGTGTAACGGTTGGGGTCCCGGATCAGCTCGAGCGCGCGTTGGGTGGCCCGGGGCGCTCGCATGGTGCAGAGCGCGTCCATGCCCCACATGCGCAGATAAGGGTCATCGGCCTTGGTTGCAGCCTGCAGGACCGGAATTGCTTCGGTCGAACCGATAGCTCCCAGCGAGGTCAGGATCTCGTACTTCACCTGATTGTCTGTCTCATGCGGGTAGAGAGCGAGAAGGGGGTCGGTCGCCTTTGCGTTTTGCCATGTGCCAAGTGCTTCCACGACTTCCAGACGTACGGATTCGTCAGGATCTTCCAGCGAGGCGATCAGCACCTCGATCGCACCTGGTGCGACGATCTGTTCGAGGATTTCGACGCCCGCAAACCGAACAGCCGGATCATTGCTGGCGAGAAGTTTTTGCACGCCCGGAAGACTATCGCCCTGAAGCGCGATCAGGCCCATCTGGCTGACCTCGTCTTCAGGGTCTCCCATGAGCGCGAGGGTCAGGCGGTCGACGGGTCCCTGCCTCAATTTCGCTGCAGGGGCTTGCTCGGAGGGCGTCTCGCTATTCTGACAGCCAGCCAGGAGGATCAGCAGGCCGACAAGCCAGCTGGTGGAACGAAGTGCGGAAAAATTATTTCTGAAACTCTGCATGTTGGAGATCCTTTATCGTAGAGTCTGTCTCGAATGAAGGAGGAAAAAAGATCTCTGGAAATCAAGCCGTCCCTCTGGCCTCAGCCACTTTCCCGTAACGCAATGCGGCATGAGCGGTTTGTCTCACTCGGTGGGCCGAAATTCATTTTTCCGGAATTCAGAGCACAGGAAGACAACTTAATTGATTGACCGCGGGGTCCGTTTCGGGCGAAAACGGTGATCGACTCAGTCAGGCCCGGGGGCGGGCCACATCACAGAACGACAACGTTATCGTCCCCCTATCCCCTTAAGGAGAACAAATATGTACAAGCAAATCGGAAAAATTGCTTTGGGCGCTTTGGTGTCCGTCGCGCTTGTGGCCCCGGCCATGGCGAAGCCCGCAGGTAAGGGCCAAATTACGTTTGTCCCCGGACAGCTGTCTTCACTTTCGGACATTCAGATGCCGGCGGATCGTGCCGGTAAGCTGAAGATCAAGTTCGGCGGCGCCGACAAGGATGGTCTCGGTGGTTACGAGGTTCAGGTTGCTGGTAACGCCAAGCTGACTTGTGCGTCGAACCCGGACAGCAAAGGTCTCTGCGGCCCCAAGGATAACCCGCAGCCCGCCGTGCTGGTCCTGCTTTGGAAGGTTCTGGCCAACATCGAGATCGAAAACGTCTCGGAGTTGCGCATCACCGGCGGTAAGATTGTCTTCCTGAACACCGGCAAGAACAAGTCGAATGCCGCAGGCAACGTTGCTGCCAGCACCGTGTACAACACGCCGATTGCGACCGGTTATGTCACGATCAACGACCGTGCCGCTGGCTACGAGGACCCGATCACAGGTTGTCTTGGCGCCCCGACAGTCTACAAGACCGACTGCTACAGCGCGATCGACGCCATGTCGGCCGGCTTCATTTACGGCTTCGACTTGAGCAACTCGTGTACGACAGACGCCGAGTGCGAGCTGGCTGGACCGACCTTGTACTGTAACACCGCGACCGGGTACTGCGCCATTCAGACTTGCACGACCGATGGCGATTGCAACTCGGGTGAGTGCAACACCACCACCGGTAACTGCTGTGATCCGAATGCGGCTTCGGGTGCCGCGGGCGCATGTCCCGATCCGTCCCCGAGCGGTGCGTTCCTGGACACCGTGCAGTTCTGATTTGAGACACGCCCGGTGCGAACTCCGGGCCTAACCAAAGAGGCCGCCAGAGAAATCTGGGGGCCTCTTTTTTTGTCCTTGGGGGTGGGGTGGGGGCGCCAGCACGGTGGACGCTGACGGTGGGCGATCCGAGAAATCTATGACGCGACGCGCTGCGGGATGGTTTGTCTCGCTATGTGGGATGATCGAGCAAGAGATATGGAGTCGCGATATTTTTTGGGACATTGATGGTTGACCACAACCCTTCTTCCGCGCGACAACCTATCGAGAGGAACAGGGCGCCTGCAGCCTCTCGCAGGCGGCCGTTCGGAACATGTTTCTGTCCAACCCCCCTTAAGGAGAGAATTGATATGAAGAATTCCAGTTGGAAAATTTCACTAGCTTGCCTCGCCGCAGCTGGTTTTGCCGCGCCATCTGTGGCGAGTGCCGCAGACCCTGCAGGTAAGGTGCAGTCTACCTTTGTCCGTTCGGCCCTGCCGAGTGGCGCCATTGAGTTCCCCGACGATCGCAACGGCAAGTTGAAGGTCAAGGCTGGCCCGTCGACCAAGGACGGCGAAGGTGGCTATGTGACGCAGATCGCGGGTAACGCCAAGCTGACTTGCCCGCCGAACGACGAAAAAGGTGTGTGCGGTCCGAAAGGCTCGCCGGTAACAGCCGTTGCTGTCCAGAATTGGAACGTTCTGGGCGTCATTCCTGTCGAAGTCACGCAGCGTATTCTGGTGGAAAAGGGCAAGATTGTCTTCCAGTCCTCGGGTAAGAACAAGGCCAATGCGAGCACGAATGCTTCGGCTTCGGTTCTCTACGGCACCTCGGTCAGCTTCGGTTTCGCGACCTTGAACAACCTCGGCCCCGATCCTGATAATCCTGTGTCGGGTTGTGACGGATCGCCGACGCTCATCGGTAAAACCGACTGTATCGGAGGCGAGATCGCCGTCGCCGGATTTGTTTGGGGTATCGACAGTAATCCTTCCTGCTCTACGGATGCCGAGTGCGTCGCGGGTGGCTCGGATACTCTGATCTGCAACGCTGGCAATTGCGAGATCCAGACCTGCACGGATTATACCGATTGCAATAGTGGCTCCTGTAACACGACGACAGGCAACTGTTGTGATCCGGCCACTGCGGTCGATCCTGCGCAGTGCGACGGTCCTCCGCCATCTCCGAGTGGTGCGTTCCTCGACAACGCGCAGTTCTGATTGGACGTTCTGATCCTTTCGGGATCAGACCAGACAAAAGGGCCACCGGATTTTCCGGTGGCCCTTTTTATTTTCTGACCCTGCCTGACCTGGCGCGGTCCGCCCTCAGGCACTTTCGGGGCGGTTCAGGGCGCGGCGCTCGTGAGTGGCTCTTGCCGGGGGGGCGGCTTCGCTTCAGGCCGCCGCCAGCCGGGACTCGGCTTCTTCCCGGAAGCGTGTGGTGCGGTGCACCGGGTCCTTGTCGAAGTTCGGGATGACTTCCTTGCCAAAGAGCTCGATACATTCCAGCGTCTCTTCCTTGCTGAGGTGATTGGGCATGCCGAAGACCAGCTGGTCAAAGCCGACATTGGCATAGCCCTTGGAGAGCTGTTCGCAGATATCTTCGGGGGTGCCGCAGAGCATATCGCCGTTCGCCATGGCCATCTCGGCCATCTCCGGCGTCATCTGCATGGGTTTCTCCGGCCAGACGGGGAAGCCGTCGGGTTTGGGGAAGGTATCGTGATAGAGGCCGACCAGGCTCGTGAGGTAGCTACGGTTGGGCTGGCACGCCGACGCGATCGCACGATCGCGATCCTTGAAGCAGATCACCGCATTGGTGATCATCACATTATTATTCTGGTATTCCCCCATCGGATTCGTGCATTTTTCGGCCGCTTCCTTGTAGGCGTCGATCTGCGGCTTCATCTGGCTCACAGACGAGAAGTTGAAACCGAGAGCGCCCAGGCCCAAGCTGCCTGCCTTGGCGTAGGTGGCAGGGTTGCCGCACGCCATCCACATGGCCGGATGGGTGCCCCGGTAGGGCTTGGGGAGGATATTATGCGGCTTGTCCATCTGGAAATGTTCGCCTTTGAAGGTGTAGTCCTTTTCCTTGAACATCCGGATGAGTTGCGGCGCGACTTCGTCCCACTCGGATTTGGTGGACGATGTGTCCTCAATGTTGAAGGTGCCGACCTCATGAGAGCCCGCGCCACGGCCGGTACCGAATTCGAAGCGACGGTTCGAGAGGTGGTCCAACATGGCCGCGCGCTCGGCATTGCGGACCGGGTGGTTGGCGCGCGGGCTCAGGTTGAAGATCCCCGAGCCGATGTGGATGTTTTTGGTCTGGGCGGCAAGAAAGCCCAGATAGACGTCGTTGGCGGAAATATGACTGTATTCGGTCAGGCCATGATGTTCGGTGACCCAGCAATACTTCCAGTTGTTTTCGTCCGCCGCGCGGGCGTAGGCCGCTTCATCGTGAATGGCCGCATGTTCGGCCTCTGAATCGTGTGCCTTTTCTCCCGGGGCATAGCCCTGAACAAAAATTCCAAATTCCATTTTTCTCTCCTAATTGTCTGTGCGGACGAAAGTACGACGCAGAATGCGCAGGAAGCGCTCGGTGAGCTCCTCGACAGTTTCTGTGCCGCCATGCGAAAGCCAATGACCAAGGTGGATCTGGTCGATGCCGCTGAAAAGAGTTTCCAGATAGGCGGGGTCTTCCTCGATGAAGGCACCGGTTGCGACGCCCTTTTGAAAGATACGCAACTGTAGATCGTGAATTTCAGCCGCCACTTCCGAGTGATGACGTGCCTTGGCCGGAATGGCTCCGTCCGCCCAGGCAGCGCCAAGCTGGAGTTGCATCCGGAGAAAATCACGATGTTCGTGAAAATATCCTATAAATGCTCGCGACAGCGCCTCGAGGCATTCAAGGGGAGCTTCGTATTTCGCGGTATGTTCCCGAATGATTTCGAGAAATTCGAGACGCCGCTTTTCCATGATGTCATCGAATATCTGCTGCTTTCCCGGGAAAAGGGCGTAGATCGAGCCCATCGACAGGCCGGCCCGTTGCGAAATATCCTGGACCTTCGCGCGCTGGTAGCCCTGTTCGCCGAAGACTTGTTCCGCCATTGCCAGGATATGTTCGCGATAGAGGGCCGCCTTGGCCTCCCGCGCGGCTTCTCGGGGGTGCTCGGTTTCCAGGTCTTTTGGTTCAGCGCGTGTATTCATGGAGCCAATCTTTGAGCCACAGAATTACAACAGCTGCTTGGGAATTGGCAAATTGATTTTCCGAATCGCAATTCGTTAATTCGACTGATCGAACCCTTTGCCCGAAAAGAGACTCGAGGCTATGAGAAAAAGCATGG
This sequence comes from Candidatus Binatia bacterium, assembly GCA_029248525.1. NCBI lineage: Bacteria > Candidatus Binatota > Binatia (SeqCode) > Binatia bacterium. Next base: position 70,205 of record JAQWJE010000033.1, on the reverse strand, counting down.
CGACACCAAATTTCAGCAATATTCTTGTCGGCGGGGACTGGATCCCGGCCGATGGCGGTACCTACGATATCCTGAACCCGGCAACCGAAGAGCTCGCGGGGAAAGCCCCGAATTGCTCGGTGGCGCAGGTTGAGGCGGCGGCTGCCGCGGCGAGACATGCGTTTGACGAGGGGCCCTGGCCCCGGATGAGTGGTGCCGAGAGAGGTGAAGCGTTGGCCAACGTCGCGGCAGCCTTCCGGAAGGCCGCGCCGTCGCTGGAAGAAATGACGATTGCGGAGACGGGTGCTCTGAAGAGCTACGCTCTCCATCTGCAGATTCTGCACGTTGCCGAGCGTTTCGAAATGTACGCCCAGCACGCTCGGGAAGAGGATACGACAGGCCTGCCTCCGATTTGTCGCGAGCCCGTCGCGGGTTCCAGCGCCTCATTGGCTGCAGGGATTGTGGTGCGCGAGCCTCTCGGGGTGGTGGCGTGCATCAGCCCTTATAATTTCCCCATGACCAATTGCGCGGGCAAAATCGGGCCTGCCTTGGCCTGCGGTAATACCGTCGTTATCAAGCCCCCCCCGCAGGATCCTCTCGGGATGACCGAACTGGCGAGGATTGTGGCCGAACACCTGCCACCGGGTGTCGTCAATTTCATCTCCGGACCTGCCCCGGAGCTGGGCGAGGCGCTGACCACCTCCCCGGATGTCGACATGGTTTCCTTCACCGGATCAACCGCTGTGGGGGCTCGGATCGAGGAGGTTTCGGGGCGGACCATGAAGCGCACCTTGCAGGAGCTGGGCGGAAAGTCTGCCAATATCGTGTTCGACGATTGTGATATCGCCGGCGCCTTGCGCGGCGCCATGAGCGTCTTTGCCTTTCACGCAGGGCAGATTTGTATCGCCGGTACGCGGGTTCTGGTGCAAGAGAGTCTTTACGACGATTTCACGGCGAAGTTGGCTGGCGCGGCCAGTCAACTCAAGATCGGATCGCCCTATGAAGAGGGTATTCAGGTCGGGCCGGTCATCTCGAGAGCGCAACTCGAACGGATCGAGGCTTATGTCGAATCGGCACGCGCCGAAGGGGCGACGATTGCTTGCGGTGGTGGTCGTCCTGCCTCCATGGAAAAGGGTTATTATTTCGAACCGACTTTGATTACCGACGCGCATAATCAGATGAAGGTGGCGCGCGAGGAGATTTTCGGTCCCGTCGTTATCGCCATTCCTTTCAAGGACGAAGCGGAAGCAATCGCGATTGCCAATGATTCCGATTTCGGCCTCTACGGCTATGTGTGGACGAAGGACCCCCTCCGCGGGATGCGCGTGGCACGTGCCTTGCGCACCGGTACCGTTCAGATCAATGGTGCACCGCCGAACCCGCAAGCACCTTTTGGCGGTTTCAAGATGAGCGGGCAGGGACGCGATGGCGGCCGGTTTGCTCTCGATACCTATACGGAAACGAAATATATCGGCTGGGCCAGCTAAGGGAGAATCCAATGAAAGCGCCAACTCATAAAGAGCTCGGCGTCCCCGTTCTGGTCGATGATGCGCTAGAAGTTTGGGCTCCCGGTTTTGCATAGGTGCGGGTCACGATTCAAGCAGCCGGGATCTGTCCTGCTTCGGGACGGCGGGGGTGCTGGTTGCAGATCGGGGCGGGTCGCGTGAGCCGGCGCCTGGTCGATCAGAAACTCTATCGGCCAGCGAAGCGCCTCCTCCAATCCTTTGCGGTTCACGATGGTCAACTCGACCTGAGCGCCTTCTTCATAGAGGTCAAGGAAGGCCTCTCCGCTTCGGGACAGGCGTTGGAGGTCGCGCAGCGGCAGGTCGGGAAATCGAACCGCGGCGTTATAGCGGGTTGAGGGTTTGCCGTCTCCGCCGCGCCACCATCGCATGGATTCCAGAAAGAAGAATTTTGCGTAGGGGTAGCCGGCGGTCCAGGTCCCTTCCCGTCGCAGGTCCTGGCTGGAGCCGTCGATCCATTTCTGACCTTCTTCGGGTGATAGAAAGCGAATCGCCCAGATCGGTCGATCGGGATCCAGGCTCAAAAGTAGCTCGACCACATTGAGTTGCTTCTCGCCGCAGATTCCTTGTGGTGCCATCGCGAAGCGTTCGGGTCGATCCATGGCGGACCATTCCCAGTGCTCGATGGGAAAGACGCAGCTTTCTGTTCCCTCTGCCAGAGATCGGCTGAAGATCAGAAGTGGCACGCTCCGGGAAGCAGTTCCCGCACCACGCTGCCAATGGACCCGAACCTGTAAACGCCGGGGGTCGCGAGGTCTGATGCGGGTCGGCCATTCACTGCCGGCTTTCGATTCGGGCCAAAGACTCTCAATCCGAAACGGGCGGATCAGCCGCCGGGGGACCTCCCCTCGCAAAGTCTGCAGGCAGGCCTCTTTACCTCGGGGGCAATACTCCCGATCCTGCGCGCCGAGGAGCTCCTGGTTGAGGGTAATGACTTTCTCGATCCGAGTGATTTCGACCGGAGTGAGCGAGCCTCCGCTCGCGGGGTCGCCCTTCGGGCTGATCTCACCGGAGGCCGCCTGCGGGAGGAGCAAAAAAAGGAGCAGCAAAACGTGCATATTGCAGGCTTTATAGCCCGCAGAGCCTTGGCGATGCGAGCGGGCAGCAGAATGCGCGGTGGCAGGCTAAGATGGCAGGGTGGCTCGCTCGAAAACCCCCCGGAATCTGTCAGAAGACCTTCAGAACGTGCTTGCACGCGAGGCTCCTCGATCTCTGACGATGAAGGAAATGGCGCGCCAACTGGGGATGGATCGCTGGGATCGTCGGGAATTCGAATCCATATTGGCGAAAGCTGCGGTTCAGGGAAAGCTGACACGGATTGGTAAAAATCGCTGGCGTGCGGCAACGGAAGTCGCTCGAAAGCGCGTGCCGCGCCGCCGCAGCCGATCCCGCAGCGAGACTGGGTCGTCCGAGCCGATGGTCATGCAGGGGCGCTATAGTCGCGCACGTGCCGGGTTTGGTTTCGTGGCAACGACAGGCGAAGACAGGGAGAAAATCGGCGGCGATGTCTTCGTGCCCCGCGGCGGGGAGGCCGGCGCTCTGCACGGGGACAAGGTTCGCGTCGAGGTCCGTCGCTTCGATCCGGAAACCGGACGTTCCACAGGTCAGATCGTCGCCGTTCTGGAGCAGGCGAACCAACATATTCTTGGTCGCGTCGAAAGCGTTTTTCGCAGGGATGGCTCGGGGGCTCCGAAGTTTCGGGTTGTTCCTCACGATGATCGTTTACCGATGCTGGAAATTGTCGGCGGCCGCGAGTTGGACGCCGCGGCCGAAGGCTCCAACGCTTTGGTCCGTTTGACCGAGGTGCCGTCAGCTCGAACAGGTGCCAAGGGGGAAGTCGTTCGGATTCTCGGCGATCTCGCCGACCCCGAGGTGCAGGTCCTGCATATCGCACTCGAAGCCGGGTTGAGGTTGGAGTTTGATGAAGCTTTGCAGCAAGCCGCCGCGGAGCTGCCCAGTGATCCCGACCCCAAGGAATTCCCGGGTCGTCGAGATTTGCGCAACGTTCCGTTTGTCACGATCGACGGCGAGAGCGCGCGAGATTTCGATGATGCGGTTCATCTGGAGCAACTGCCGGAAGGCCTTTCGCGTCTCAGCGTAGCTATCGCGGATGTCTCGCATTACGTGCGCCCGGGTTCGTTGCTGGATCAGGAGGCGGTTGCGCGCGGCACCAGCACTTACTTCCCCGACCGCGCGATCCCGATGTTGCCGGAGCGGCTTTCGACGGAGCTATGCTCTCTGATGCCGAATCGTGACCGACTGGTTCTGGTTGCTGAAATGGTGCACGACGGCCGCGGCGGTCGACTCGATGTCCAGGTCTATCGGGCCGTGATCCGTAGCGCGGCCCGCCTCACCTACACTCAGGTTGCGACTCTCTTGTCCGAAGTAACGACGCCGGAAATCGAGGCAGAGCGGGAGCAACTGGCGGCGATCCTGCCGATGTTGCAATCGATGCGAGAGCTCATGCGGCGCTTGCACCAACGCCGCGTTAACGCGGGTTCCCTCGATCTGGACTTGCCCGAAGCTCTGCTGGATCTTTCGGAAGAGGGCCGAGCTGTGGGCGCCCGGCTTGCACCCCGAAACGATGCGCACCGGATGATCGAAGAAATGATGCTCGAGGCGAATTGTGCAGTTGCCGAGTTCCTCGAAGCGAAGCGTGTTCCACAGCCCTATCGGGTTCATGAGTCGCCGGATGCGAGCTCGATCGATGACCTCAACCAACTTCTCGCACCTCTGGGCCTCCGCATTCACTACAGTGGCGAGATTCAGCCAAAGGATATCCAGCGCGCCCTTCACGATCTGGCGGAGCATCGACTCTCGCGCGTCCTCTCGCGACAGGTTCTGCGGAGCCTGAAGCAGGCCCGCTATACCACGAAAAATGAAGGCCATTTCGGTCTGGCATTCTCCTCCTATTGTCATTTTACCTCGCCGATTCGGCGCTACCCGGACCTTCTTGTCCACCGTCAGATCGGCCGTATCCTCGATGGAGAAATCTCGGCCGCCCAAAGCTGTGCGGAGGAGCTGGAGAGGCTTTGCGGTGAAAATTCGGACGCCGAGCGTCGCTCCATGGACGCCGAGCGTGCGATGGTCGATTTGAAGAAGGCAGAACTGATGCTCGACCATCTGCTGGAAGAAGAGTCGGCGACGATCGTCGGCGTTGAGAAGTTCGGGATTTTTGTGGAGCTGAATTCCTACCCCGTCGAGGGCTTGATCGCTCTCGACGATTTGCCCGGGCAGTTTCGCTTCGATGAGCGATTGAAGATTCTCACCTCGATACGCGGTGGCAGGCGCTTTCGACTGGGCGACTCTCTGCGCGTGGAAGCTGTTGATGCATCGCTGGAGAGAAGGCGGGTTCGCTTTGTGCTTGCCGAGGATCCCATGCTTCGCGGCTACCGAAACCGAGATGAGCTGCTCGCTACGGATTGAGGACGGTCGCGGTGCGAGTCTTCTTCCGCTTTCCCGCGGTACCCGAGGACTTGCGCCGGCAGCAGCCACGCGCAACGTTGAAGTATGAATCGACTCGCTCGCCCGATTTTGTTGGTGCTGGGATTTATCCTGCCCATCCTTGTCGTCGCTGGTTGGCGCAGCTTCGGGGCGATGCAGCGGATGGTGCAGTACCCTGGCGCACCTCCGCCGGTTGTTGAATTCACCGAGTCGCCTGCGATTGGGGATCGTCCGGTCGCGGTGATTCTTCTCAGCAACCGAGGCACTGAGGCCGCGGATGTCTTGTTGCCCTACGCGGTTTTGCAGGCATCCGAGGCGTTTGAGGTGGTGACGGTCGCGCCCGAGCGGCGTATATCCCCTCTGACAGGTGGACTGGACGTCCTGCCTGATTATTCCTTTGAAAGCTGGGCCGAAATTCACCCGGAAGCCCCGGACTTTCTAGTGGTGCCATTTTTTCTCGATGCGCAATCCGAGGTTTTGATCGAGTGGATCCGTGCGCGAGTCGATCAGGGAACACCGCTGGTATCGATCAGCGAGGCGGCCCGGACGTTGGCCGCGGCGGGGCTTCTGGAGGGACAGCGCTCGACAACCCATTTTTGGTCGATGTCGAGTCTCGCCCGGAACTACCCGAATACCCGTTGGGTGGCAGGCACTCGCTACCTCGAGGAGGAGGGATTGATCAGCACGGCTGGTGTGACAGCCGCACTGGAGGGGACCCTCGCGGCGGTCCGCCGTTTTGGAGGATTGCCCGCCGAGACTCGTGCCAGAGAAAATCTGGGGATCGAATCCCTACCGAAGGAATGGCCCATGCCGGTCATTTCTCTGACCGAGATCGGCATCCTTTTGCTTAATGGTTGCTTTCTTACATCCGCGACGCCGATGGCAATCGCGGTTCCCGAGGGTGCTGACGATCTTCATTTGGCGGCCTTGTTGGAGACTTATCCACGCTCATTGACAGCAGAAGTCGCGACGGTCGGGGATCGAGACAAGCTGATCCGATCCCGCGCCGGGCTGCCCCTGATGGTTCGCGCGGACGAATCGGTTTTCCCCACCATGTCTCGTATTGTGGTTCCGGGAGGCATGGGCAGTGCGGGGTATGTCGACGGTTTGCTGAAAACACCACCCGCTCCGGATGTGGTGGTGTCTTCAATGGTCGGAGTGAGCTCCGGCGAGGGACTGGCCTGGGCCTTGGAGGATCTGGCCCGGGTTGAGGATCAGGCAACGGCGACTTTGGTTGGGGATATGATCGAGGCGCCTTCGGTGCCCCGGGTGCCGGGTGCCCGCTCCTGGCCATGGCCGCGCTTTCTCGTCATGTGCGGAATCGGCGGTGCAGGCGTCATTCTCGTGGCCTGGCTCACGCGGCGGCGCTGAGGTCGCGGGGTTGCCCGCAGCCTCGCTAACCCCGACAGTCAGAGAATGGATACGGATCTTCCCCTGCGCATTGCCTTTCTGACCTATCGGGGCAAGAAAACGGTTGGCGGGCAGGGGGTTTATACCCGGCAGCTCACGCGTGCGATGACGGATCTCGGTCACTCGGTCGAGGTTTTTTCTGGCCCGGAATGGCCGGAGACTGACCCGCGTGTGCCCCTGCACGCATTGCCCAGCCTCGACTTTTATAATGAAAAGCACCCTCTGCGCCTGCCCCGACCGCATCAGATGAAGTCCTGGGGGGACTGGGTAGAGTTCGGAAAGTTCCTGACCGGACAATTTCCGGAGCCTCTGGCTTTCAGTGTGCGCGCTCGTCAGGCCCTGATTCCTCGAATCAATGAATTCGATCTGGCGCAGGATAATCAATCTTTGGGTTCGGGGCTGCTGGGCCTCCAGCGGGCCGGCCTCCCGGTGCTTGGGACGATTCACCACCCGACCACCGTCGACCGTCGCCTGGAATGGGAGGCTGCGAGCAACTGGCGTGAGCGATTTTTCAAAGACCGCTGGTACTCGTTTACGGATATGCAGACGAGAGTTGCTCGAGATATCTCGCGCCTGGTCACCGTCTCGGAGAATTCGCTTGCCGATATCCATCGCGACCACAAGATTCCCATGGATCGGATGCATGTGGTTCCGGTCGGTGTGGATCAGGAGTTGTTTCGACCGTTGCCGAATATAGCCCCGAAAAAGGGTCGCCTGGTGACAACCGCGAGTGCTGATGCCGCGATGAAGGGGCTGAAGTTCCTGCTGGAAGCCTTGGCAATGTTGCGCCGTGACCGCGATGTTGACCTCGTGGTGATCGGCAAGTTGAGGCCGGACGGTCCCGCGGCTCGCACGATCGAGAAGCTGGGAATTCAGGATGCTGTCACTTTCATCAAAGGGGTCAGTGACGAGCGCCTCATCGAAATTTTCAATGAAGCAGAGGTGGGTGTCGTCCCTTCGCTTTACGAAGGGTTCTCTCTGCCCGCTGTAGAGTTGATGTGCTGTGGGGTGCCCCTGGTGGCGACTACCGGTGGCGCGTTGCCCGAAGTGGTTGGCCCCGATGGTGAGACCGCTCTTCTGGTCGAGCCGGGAAATAGCCTGGCGCTCGCGGAGCGAATCGGTGTTGCTATGGACCAACCCGAGTTGCGTGAGAAAATCCGTCATGCCGGCCGTCGTCGCGTGTTGGAACGTTGGACCTGGGAACATTCAGCCAAAGGGACTTTGGAGCAATATCGAGCCCTTCTCGACGAGAGTGGAGCGATCGAGGCGCGTCGACCGGGGGGCCGGCAAGGGGCACCGCGCTTCCGGGCGAGAGCCTGAAAATAGGGGCCTAGGGCTCCTTCGCTCCGGCGAGATCAACGACCAGAGCGTACAGGAATTCCACCGCTGGCTGGAGGCTTTTTGCCGGGATTCGCTCATCGACGCCGTGCATCCGGCTACCATCTTCATCGGAGATCAGAATTGGACTGATTCCGTAGGACGGAATCCCGGCTGCGCGAAGAAAGCGCGAGTCGGTCGCACCGCGCGACATGAAAGGAACCAGTTGGATGTCAGGCCAGGTGGCCTTGCTGACGCGGATAATCGCTTCCGGAATCTCTCCGGCCAAGGGTGAGGGGGCTCCGGAACCGAAGTTGCCAGTCGCCTCGATCTTCACTTTCGGGTCATCGATCACGGCGGTCAGTTCCTGCTGTACAGCGGTGGGTGAGCTATCGGGGAGGATACGGCAGTTGAGGTTGGCCGACGCCTGTCCGGGTAGTGCATTGACGCGACTGCCAGCCTGCAGGAGGGTCGCGACGCAGGTCGTTTGCAGGCTCGCTGCGATGAGCGGATCGCTCATCAGCATATCCAGAGGTTCCTGAGGTAAGGTACCTTCGGCTTCTGCCAGCGTTCGCATCGCCGTGGCCGTCGGGGCATCCTCAATCGATGCGCGGGCCTGAAGCCAGGCGCGCGTCACCGGCAACAGCTGTGGCGGGAAGGAATGTGCCTCGAGGCGAACCAGTGCGCGAGCCAACCGATAGATCGCATTCTCCGGCAAAGGCACCGAGGAATGCCCCGAGGGTCCCTCGACGGTGAGGGTGAAATCTTCGTAGATTTTCTCGGCGGTTTGGAGATCGATTCGAGCCGGCACGCCGGCTGTGTTGAGGCGCAGGCCACCTCCTTCGTTAAGGGCGCCGGCGGCACGGATACTGTCCGGCTCGTTTTTGAAAAGCCATTGAATGCCGGCGCCACCGCTTTCTTCATCGCCGGTCCAGGCCATGATCACGTCCCGTCGCAGTTTGACCTGATTGGTCTTCAGAAGTTCGAGGACCACCAGTTCGACAGCGGCCATCCCCAGATCGTCGGCAACGCCGCGCCCATAGAGGTATCCGTCTTTTTCTACCATTTCGTGGGGTGAGGTCGCCCAGGCCTCGGCTCGGGCACCTACGACATCGATATGGGCAATCAGCAGGAGGGGCTCTTCCGATCCATTTCCCTTGAGTCGCGCGACGAGATTTTCGCGCCCCGGGGCAAATTCTGTCCGCCGCGCGGGGATCCCGGCCGCCAGGAGTCGATTTTCCCCGATTCTTGCGATCCGGGCCTCATTGCCGGGCGGGTTGGTGGTATCCGCGGCCACGAGTTCTCCCAGTAGTTCCCGCACCGTGAGCCCGGCAGCCGCGAAGTCAGGAGCAGCCACGGCAGGTCGAGCGAAAGAGAGGGACAAGGCGAGCAGAAAGGGTATGAGTCGCATGCTTTCGAAACTACCGGGTTCGAGATCCTTTTTCGAGGCGGCCGAGCATGGCTATAATCTCCAGAAGATTCGTGCCGGGCATTCTGACCAAGGAGTAGAAAATGAAGTTACCGATACAGGGCTCTGATCCAGAGGAAATTTTCGATCGCATGCGGGCGCGCAAGCGCGAAGATGCGGATTGGCGGGGCGGCCGAACCTGGAGTCTTGTCTACCCGGCAGGTGAAGATGTGGATGCCGTTCTCCGCGCGGCCAATGAACTCTATGTCTACGAGAATGCTTTGAATCCATTTCGCTTCCCCAGTCTGGCGAATATGGAGAAGGAGATTTGCGGGATGACACGTGATCTTCTCCACGCTCCGGAAGAGGCAGGGGGCACTCTGACTTCGGGGGGGACTGAAAGTATCCTCATGTCGGTGAAGGCCGCGAGGAATCGCGCGCGGGAGGAGCGAGGGGTAGAGGATCCGGAGATGATCACCCCGGTGTCGGCGCATCCGGCATTCGCCAAGGCGGCCGAGTATCTTGGCGTGCAACTCCGACAAGCACCTTTGGCCGAAGATCTGCGGGTCGATGTCGAGGCCGTTCGTGGGTTGGTCTCGCCGCGGACAATCCTGATCGTGGGGTCGGCCCCGAACTATCCGCACGGGATGATCGATCCGATTCCGGAGCTCGCAGCTATCGCAATGGATGCGGATGCTTCTTTTCATACGGATGCCTGCGTCGGGGGGTTTCTGCTGCCGTTTTTGGAGAAACTCGGCCATGACGTGCCGCCCTGGGATTTTCGAGTCGAGGGAGTGACCACGATCTCGGCGGATGTCCATAAATACGGGTTTTCGACCAAGGGAGCTTCGGTGATCTCGCATCGTGACAAATCCATGTTGCGACACCAGATATTCTTGTTTGATCAATGGCCTGGCGGGCTCTACGGCTCGCCGGCACTTGCCGGCGCGCGACCTGCGGCACCCATCGCGGCCGCTTGGGCGGTCATGAACTATCTGGGCGAGGAGGGGTATATGCGCCTCGCGGGGAAAACTCTCCGAAATGCGCAGGCACTACGCGCGGGTATCGAGGCGATCGACGAATTATCGATGGTCGGTGACCCTCCGGTCAGTATCCAAGCCTTCCGCTCTGATGTGTTCGATATCATGGCGATTGGAGACGTCATGGATGAACGAGGTTGGCATTTGGATCGGCAAAAAGACCCGGATGCGCTTCATATGATGGTCTCCCCCGAGCATGAGAAGATCATCGAACCCTTTCTGGCCGACCTCCGCGATGCGGTAGCGCACCATGGGAAATCCAAAGGGAAGCCGATTCGCTATAGTTGAATCCCTGTGGGGCGGATCCGTCCGCCCTCCGGGTGGGAGCGACGTTGGTGACTGAATTTTGACCGGGGCGATCAAGTTTTGGGATTCTGAAAGAATTCGCAGTGATTTCTCGGAGAAACGCGGGTAAGGTGCTGCCGATGCTTTGTTCCGAAACTCCGGTCGGCTCGGCGACCTGCAAACTTTGCGCGGAGCTTCAGGACGAGAAGCTCTTTGCCAAGCAGGGCTGGGATTTTCTTCGTTGTGCCAATTGTGGCCTCGTCACTATCGATCCGATGCCGACCGCATCAGAGGTCGAGTCCAATCATGATGAGAGCTACGCAGACGGCGAATATGCGGCTTTTGCCTCGGCGCATGAAGTCCGACAAGGCATTGCTGCAAGTCGATTCTCGATGGTGCAGCCGCAAGCACCCGCGGGGGCATGGTTGGATGTGGGCGCGTCGACCGGGGCATTTGTTGCGGAAGCCTCCGCCGTTGGTCTCGATGCGGAAGGTTTGGAGATTTCTCGCGTGGCCGTCGCGCAAGCGCAATCGCGTGGGCTTCGTGTCCACCGATCGGCCGTCGAAGATTTCCAACCAGACAAGGACTACGCGGTTGTGACGGCATTCGATCTGGTCGAGCATTTGGTCGATCCAGTTCCTTTCGTGCGCCGCATGAGCGAGTGGCTGCAACCAGGCGGCTTGATGGCGATCACCGTGCCGAATATCGCCAGTTTTGCTGCACGAATTCTGGGGCCCCGTTGGTTCTTCTACGCGCCGCCGGACCATATCCATTATTTCACCCCGGCGACGATCGGACGCCTCTTGGCCGAGACCTCACTTGAGGAAATTTCGATTCAGCCGTCCTACAAGCCTTTGACGATGGATTACGCTGCCGAGCAATTGGGACACTTTCTGCCGGCGATGGCCCCGGTCGTGGGTGGCCTCGCACGGATTCTTCCTCGCCGACTTGCCGGTTACGCCTGGCCTCTTCCGATCGGCGAGATCCTGGTCACCGCAAGGCGAGCCCGCTGATGACAAGCCCGCACAAGCCGACGGTGGTCGGGCAGTTTCAGAGGCTGCTCGGGAGCATGACCCCGCGTCAGGTGGTCACGGTCTACGCCGAGGAATGGCTCGGGTCTTTGCTGCGGCCGATCCCCAGTTTGCTGGGATTCATTCTTCGTTACCTGTTTTACAAAGTTCTTTTTCAGCGCCTCGGTGGCTTTGGCTACATGATGCGAGGAATCCAGTTCATCCATAGTTACGGAATCTCGATGGGGCGAAATCACCATATCAATACAGGGTGTACCTTCGATGGCCGAGGGGGACTGGTCATCGGCGATAACGTCTTGTTCGGACCGAATGTCGTTGTCGTAAGTTCGCAGCACCGATGGGACCTGAGCACAACGTTGCCAATCATCGAACAAGGCCACCGCAAGGCGAAAATCGAGATCGGCGACGATTGCTGGATCGGAGCGAATGCGGTGGTCACGCCAGGCGTTTCACTGGCTCAGGGGACGGTAGTCGGTGCGGGTTCCGTGGTCACGGCCTCGACCGAGCCCTATTCGATCGTGGCCGGCGCACCCGCCCGCAAGATTGGCACTCGAGATCATTCCGAGAGTTGAGCGAACGCAAAAAGATCCCCCCGAATTTTGCAGGAAACTGCGAGCGACTAAGAGGCTGTTCGGCTCTCGACGTCTCCGGTATGCGAACGAATCAGCTCGGCGATCAAGGGGGCCAGGCTGTCGGGCAGGGCGTGGCCCATTCCCTCGACGACCTCCATGCGTGCATTCGGGATTGATTTTGCTGTATCGAGGCCGTGCGCCAGGGGGATCAGGGAATCATCGGTTCCATGGATCACCATTGTCGGTACACGGATTCTGGCCAGTTGTTCGCATCGATCCGTATCGGCGGCGATTGCTGCGAGCTGGCGTGCGACACCATCGGGGCGGTAGGCCCGGTCCATGGCTTGCTTGAGGTTGGCCTTGTGGACTTTCGGATCGACAGGGTAGCCGGGGCCATCGAAACAGAGACGACCTTCGACGCCGAGTGCGAGGACTTGCTCACGATTTTCCGGGTCCTCGGGGGCTGCTGTGAGGTAAAACATGGCCTCGGTCGAAGGAGGGGGAAGAGAGGGTTTGCCGCTGGAAGACATGATGGATGTCATCGAACGCACTCGGTCGGGGAACGCCAGGGCGGCATGCTGTACAATCATGCCTCCCATGGACATTCCTGCGATATGGGCCGATGCAACTCCAAGATGGTCGAGAAGGCCAACAAGATCTCCGGCCATATCTCGAATCGAATAGGCGGGCCCCTCGGTGGCGACGTTCGCAAAGTCGCCGGAGAGACCGACATCACGGTTGTCAAAGAGGATCAGATAATGCCCATCCAGAACCAGCTGGTCGAGCAGGGGCTGGCTCCATTCAATCATCTGTGTGCTCAATCCGCGGACCAATACGAGGGGTTTGCCCGCGCGCTCTCCCTCCGTGCGAAAAGCTAACTTCAGGCCGTTGAGTTGAGCGACGCCTTCGTCGATTGGATGATTCAGAACTTCACCTCCGGCACAGCTTGGGCGGCTTTCGGGACTTCAAAATAAGTCTGCTTTTCGAAGCCGAAACAGCCGGCAAAGAAATTTGTCGGGAAGCTTTTGATCGTCACATTATAGGTGCGGACGGTTTCGTTGTACCGCCGTCGCTCGGTTGCGATGCGGTTCTCGGTCCCGGCGAGTTCGTCCGAAAGCCGAATGAATTGCGCGTCCGATTTCAGCTGAGGGTATGCCTCGGAGATAGCCAGAAGCCGCGATAAAGCCCCTGTCAGTTGGTTGGAAGCATCGATTTGTTGCGGGCGACTTCCGGCGCCGATCAGCTTGGAGCGTGCATCGGCGACTGCCGTAAAGATTTCCTTTTCCTGCGCAGCGTAACCTTTGGTGGTTTCGACCAGATTGGGGATCAAGTCGTTGCGTCGCTGGAGCTGGTTCTCGACCTGCGCCCATGCTGCATCGATCGCCTCGCGCTCCTGCACCATCGTGTTGTAGCCGCAGCCGGAGAACATCGTCGCCAGCAAGATGGCAAATGCCGGGAGAAAAGGTGAATTTCGGATTCTTGTTGTCATCGCACTCTCTCTTGTTCTGTCGCAGGTTTTGCTTCCCGCAGGCTTTCCCTGGTGTTCGGGGAGAATTACCAACTACCACCGCCACCGCCACCACCGAAACCACCGCCTCCAAATCCGCCAAAGCCCCCACCACCGCCTCCGAAGCCTCCGCCAAAGCCTCCCCCGGAACCGCTCCCGAAACCGCCGTGGTGAGAGCGTCGGCCGAGATGTGAGCCGAGAAGCGCTCCGCCAAGCATGCTGCGGTAAGAGGTGCCAAAGCGCATGAAGGCGACCCAGACCAGAATGATGAGCACTCGCACGATGGAGTTTTTCTCTTGGGGTTTCTGGCGGCGAGCGGCCATCTTGGGAACCCCGGTCAGCTTGACGCCGTTATCTTCGGCAATTCGTTGGGCCATAATCGCCGAGGCGTTCACGACACCTGCCGCATAATCGCCGGCACGAAATGAGGGGCGGATGACCTTGTCTCGCAATTCACCGATGAAGCCGTCGGGAAGCGCGCCTTCGACACCGTAGCCGGTCAAGATCTGAAATTTGCGATCCTGTGTCGCGATGAGAAAAACGACCCCGTTATCCTTGCCTGTAGCTCCGGGCTTGTAGGCTTCGGCAATCGCCATCGCGTAGTCGAAGATAGGTTCTTCGCCGGTGCTGCCAACAATCACGATTGCGATCTGCGCGCCGGTTTTTTGCGAAAGTTCTCGGTCGAGCTGGATTAGTTGCTGCCGCGTTTTTGCCGGGAGGATTCCCATGGTGTCCGTGACCGGACCCTGCGGTGGCGGAACTTCGATAGCGGCTGAGGCCGTGGCGGCATAAAGCAGGCTGCCGAGCAGGACTGCGATGCCGGCTGCGCCAAGCGGCGTGCGACGATCAGCCCTCATGCTGGTCGACCCACTGGACCAGAGATTCCACCTCGGAGGCGGTGTCTCGGAGGAGATCGTGAAGCGAGACCTCTTCCGGCCAGGATTCTGCGCCATCGCGAATTTTCTGGAGCCTGCGCAGGCTGATCAGGCGAAGTGATTGGCGGGCTTCGATACGTTCAAGAAGATCGAGTCCCTTGGCGTCCTCCTGCATCAGCGCTCGCTCGATGATGGTGAAGCTCGAGAGCAGGCCCATCAACCCTTCGCGGACTTCTTTGGCTCCGGGCCGGTGCATGATCAGCGCACGCAAGCGAAGTAGTTTGCCGCGGGCCTCGCGCTCGGCTTCGTCTCGCAGTCTGGCCGTTGAAACCTGAATTTCGGATACGAGATCGTCGCCCGCGAGCATGCGATGTCGCCGCGCGATATCGGCAAGTTCGATCGGGAAAGAGTCTCGGGCGTCCCTCAGAAACGAGGGCGCGATGACAAGCGGCGTTGCGAGGCGAAATGTCGGGCTGGCCTGCGGGCGGAGCAACTCGCCGATCAGCTCGAGATCGGCGAATGCGACGTCGTGAAGAACGACAAGCAGGTTGATATCGGAATGTTCCGGGCGGAAGGTATCATCAGCCGCACTGCCATAGACCGCAAGGCAGGCGAGGTTGCTCCCCAGGGCCTGAGACAGCGTCTGGCCTAAATTGTCGATGGCGGCATGTATCGTCGAATCACTGGGCATCCTCACATTCTACAGGATTTTCAGTCCGTGGAGAATCACCAGGACGACAAGAGTGGGGGTGATCCACCGAATGGTAAACGTCCAGACGGCGGCGAGCCTGACGCCTCCCCCAGGTAGGGCGCGAAAACCGGCTTCGCGGTCCTCCTTGCTGACCAGCCATCCCGCGGCGATGGCGATCAGAAGTCCGACCACCGGCAGCATATAGCGGGTCGTGAGGTTGTCCATGAAATCAAGAAAGGCACCATCGAACGCCGAAAACATCCCGAGAATCCAGACGGCGATACCCACGCCCACCGCGGCGAGCGGCCGCGGCACGGAAAACCGGTCGACGGCCACCGCGACGACAACTTCGAGAAGCGAGATTCCCGACGACCAGGCGGCCAGAACGAGGAGCGCGAAAAATGCGATCGCGACGAAAGCGCCGCCGGGAATCTCGGCAAATAGTCCGGGCAGGGTG
Organism: Candidatus Binatia bacterium; assembly: GCA_029248525.1. NCBI lineage: Bacteria > Candidatus Binatota > Binatia (SeqCode) > Binatia bacterium. Next base: position 54,666 of record JAQWJE010000033.1, on the reverse strand, counting down.
ATGAAAACCAGTCCCGGCCCCGCGCCGGGTGTCGCTCCCATGGCAAAGACGACGGCGAAAATGACCAGGCCTGAGACGATAGCGATGGTTGTATCAAGAAAGGCGATCGCAAACTGGTCGCGGATCAGGTGGGCATCGCTATCCAGATAAGACCCGTAGGTCATCATGGCGCCCATGCCGAGGGACAGGGTGAAGAAGGCATGGCCGAGAGCCTCGAGGACGGCGTCGGCGGTGATCTTGGAAAAATCGGGTTGGAAGAGAAAGCCAGCGGAGGCGTCAAGGCCGCCGGCGGCGGCGACATAGCCAAGAAGGCCCAGTAGAATCACCATCAGCGCGGGCATCAGGACCTTGCAGGTTCGCTCGATTCCCTGCTGCACTCCGCCCGCGATCACGCCGACGACCATGACCATGAAGATGGAGTGCCAGAGTGCCGACGTCTCGCGGTCGCTGGCGAGTGCTTCGAAGGTCGCCGCGGCCCCATCGGGATGGGTAGCTGCGAGTTGAAGGGAAATCGCCAGATAATGCAGTGCCCAGCCGGCCACCACGGAATAGAAGGAGAGAATGAAGAAGCCTGAGGCGACGGCAATCGCGCCTGCGGTTGCACTGACCAGCCTTCCCGACCAGCCCGAAGCCTCTGTCAATTTCTGCAGACTGCCCAGAACATCGCTGCCACCGCGTCGGCCAATGATCATCTCGGCATAGAGCAGAGGCAGGCCGACGACTGCGATGCACGCGAGATACACCAGCACGAAGGCGCCACCGCCATATTCGCCAGCGATATAGGGGAACTTCCAGATATTGCCGAGGCCGACAGCGCTCCCCGAAGCCGCGAGAATAAAGCCGAGATTGCTGCGGAACTTTCCGCGCTTGGTGGGGGCCAAATATTCCATAGGGGGGCACTATCGCGCAGAGCGCGTCCGGAGCCAAACTTCCACGAGCGGCCCTTTTTCAGCTTGCGGGCCATGTCGGGCTTGCGTGATCGCCCGGCAATGGCCACAGGAGTGAGGAGTGTCCGAGTCCGAAAAACATGCTTCGTCTCCGGCTTCGATCGGCGGGGCGCTGGCGACCCTTCTGCGCGACGGCTGGTGCGGTCTGCGGTTTCTTCTCGGATGGAGGCCGCCACAGGCCGAGATTCGCGCCTCCGTGGCCCGGGGGGCGCTCTTCTTCCCCCTGTTTGGTGCTGCCGGTGGCTCGATCGTGGCCGAAATGCTGATATTGGTTGGGCCGGAAGCCCCCGCGATGCGTGCCCTCTTGCCGGTGGCATTGCTGGCTTTGCTCTCGGGTGGACGTCCGGCCCTCGACCTTTTCCGATTTCTTGGCGGCGGGATTCTCGGGACGCTGTTTCTGGCTGGTTTGCTCGGTGCCGAGGCCTGGGCGTTTTTGAATCTCGATGGAAACTTGCGGGTGATTGCTCTGGTCCTCGCTCCGATGCTCGGCCGATGGGCCTATGTCGTTCAGGCGTATGGGTCTCTCCCGGCGCGCAGCGACGGGTTTGCCTCGATGATGGTTCGTCATATGCAGTTCACGCAGTTCGCCACGGCCAGCGTCTGTGCCATGGCTTTGTCGCTGATGCTGATCAATGCGCTGGGAACTCTGGTGCTCTTTTTGGTGGCGTCGCTTTCGATTTTGCTGCGGATCTTCACGCATCGCCGGCAGGGTGGTGTGTCCGGCGTATCGCTGGGCGCTGGAGCCTTTCTCGCAGAGGCAGGTGTCGTGATCCTGATTGGCAGCATCGCGCGGCTGGCCGCTGGAAGCTGAGGGCTTTCGGATCGAGCGGCATTCGGCGGCACGCGAGGGCAAACTCATTGCAGTAACCCGTGCGGTTATGGGAGAGATTCAGGATGCCATATGTACTGACGATCGATCAGGGGACTACCGGTTCCACAGCTCTGGTGATGAACAGCCGGGGGCAGGTCATTGCGCGAGCCTATCGAGAATTCACTCAGCATTTTCCGAAACCTGGTTGGGTCGAACATGATCCCGAAGAGATTTGGGAGGTTTCGCTGCGGGTGATGCGTCTTGCCCTGCGCCGGGCGGGCATCAAGCCACCGGAGGTGGCGGCGATCGGCATCACCAATCAACGTGAGACGACGGTGGTTTGGGATCGGAAAACGGGGGAACCCGCGCACCGAGCGATTGTCTGGCAAGACCGGCGGACCGCCGATCGATGCGAGGAATTGCGCGCTGCGGGTGCTTTGCCTCATGTGCGCAGCCGCACCGGTCTGGTTCTGGACCCCTACTTTTCAGGGACGAAGATCGAGTGGATTCTGCGCAATGGAAAAGGACTGGCCAAGCGCGCGGCCCGGGGGGATCTGGCTTTCGGGACGATCGACTCCTGGCTGGTGTGGAAACTTTCGGGTGGGCAGGTGCATGCGACGGATTACACCAATGCCTCACGCACCATGCTTTATGATATCCACCGGCGGCGGTGGGACCCCAAGCTCTGCGCGATGCTCAACGTCCCCCAGGAAATGCTCCCCGAAGTGCGTCCATCATCGGGCGAATTTTGCCGCACGGCCAAAGGGCTCTTCGGCTCTTCGGAAATTCCCGTCGCCGGGATCGCAGGGGACCAGCAGGCGGCCTTGTTTGGCCAGCTCTGCGTGCGACCGGGCATGGTGAAAAACACCTACGGGACTGGCTGTTTTGCGCTGATGCCGGTGGCGGAGCGCCCGAGGCCTTCCCGCAGTGGTTTGTTGACCACATTGGCATGCGGTCCGAAGGGGGAGCCCTTGTACGCTCTCGAGGGGTCGGTCTTCGTTGGCGGCGCCGCGATCCAATGGTTGCGCGATGGTTTGGGGATTCTGAAATCCGCGGCCGAAAGCGAGGCTTTGGCCGCCTCGATCGAGGGCAATGATGGTGTCTATATGGTGCCGGCATTTACCGGGCTGGGCGCACCCTATTGGAATGCGGAGGCGCGCGGAGCGTTGGTGGGGCTGACCCGGGGCAATACACGAGCCCACCTCGCGCGCGCGGCCCTTGAGGCGATCGCCTACCAATCACGCGAGGTGATCGATGCCATTGCGAAGGATACCGGCACCCGACTGCGCGAGGTTCGTGTCGATGGCGGGGCTGCGGCCAATGATTTCTTGATGCAATTTCAGGCCGATCAACTCGGCGTTGCCGTGAATCGGCCCCGGGTGGTCGAAACGACGGCGATGGGGGCTGCATTTCTTGCGGGATTGGGTGTCGGGCTCTGGAAATCCACCCAGTTGGAGAAAATGAGGGTCCAGGACCGGGTTTTTGCGCCTGAAATGAAGAAAAAGCAGCGGGAATCTCTCTTTTCCGGCTGGCGCGCGGCCGTCGATCGGGTCCTCTGATTGTCGTGACGAGGGGCTTTCCCCGGGGCGGATCGATTGCTAGGAGACAAGGGTCATGAAACAGGGAATTCATCCGGAGTACGGGCCGTCCATTATCAAATGCAGCTGTGGTCATATCCTCGAGACACAGTCCACGCAGCCCGAGATTCAGGTGGAGCTGTGTTCCGACTGCCACCCCTTCTATACCGGCAAGCAGAAGATCATCGACGTGGCGGGACGTGTCGAAAGATTCCAGCGCCGCTATGGCAAGAAGCCTGCGCCGGTCGCTGACGAACAGGCAGAATCCTGATCGCGGCCGGACTCTGAGGAGTCCGGGCCAGCAGAGCGGGACCGATGCTCGATAAGCTCGCTGAAGTAGAGCGTCGCTACGGCGAGCTCGAGGAGATGCTTGGCGACCCCGAGGTGATCGGCGATCGTGGTCGGTTCGTGTCCGTCTCGCGCGAGCACGCCAGCCTCACGGACTTGATCGCAGTTTTTCGTCAGTTCAACGAGTTGGTTGCGGAAGAGTCCGGACTGGTTCTCCTGCAAAAAGACGAAGACCCCGAGATGCGCGAGATGGCCGAGGCCGAACTCCCCGAATTGCGCCAGCGTAAAGACGAATTGGAACAGCGGCTGAAGGTTCTCTTGCTGCCCACCGACCCGAATGACGAACGAAACGTCATTCTCGAGATTCGAGCCGGAACCGGGGGCGACGAAGCGGCCCTTTTTGTGGCGGATCTCTTTCGGATGTACACGCGGTACGCGGAAGAGAGGGGCTGGCGGGTCGATATCATGGACTCGAGTCCAACTGGTCTTGGCGGATTCAAGGAGATTGTTTCCTCGATCGAGGGTGCTGGCGCTTTCAGCCGTCTCAAGTTCGAGGGTGGCGTCCACCGCGTTCAGCGAGTCCCGGCTACCGAGACTCAGGGGCGGATTCATACTTCGGCAGTCACAGTGGCGGTTCTCCCCGAGGCCGATGAGGTCGAGCTGAATATCGAGGACAAGGATCTGCGCGTGGACGTGTTTCGCGCCTCGGGCCCTGGTGGGCAGAGCGTGAATACCACCGACTCAGCAATTCGGGTCACTCATTTGCCGACCGGAATGATCGTGATTTGTCAGGATGAAAAATCGCAGCACAAGAACAAGGCCAAGGCTCTGAAAGTTCTCCGTGCGCGACTTTTTGAAAAGGCTCAGGCCGAGCACGATGCCGCGATTGCTGCGGACCGGAAGGCGATGGTCGGCACGGGCGACCGCTCCGAGCGAATTCGTACCTACAATTTTCCTCAGAACCGGGTCACCGACCATCGCATCGGGCTGACCACCCATGCGCTCGATCGTGTCATCGCGGGTGAGGCTGATCTGGTGATCGAGCCGCTGATCACTTACACGCAGGCTGAGGCCCTGAAGGCGATCGATTGATTCTGCGCGAGGCGCTTCGTGCTGCAGCCGAGGACTTCAGGGAGGCTGGCTGCGATACTCCCATGCTCGATGCCGAAGTGCTTCTCGGCTTCGTTCTGGGGCACACGCGCGCGGGTCTGGTGGCCCGCCGAGGCGATCTGATTGCCGCTGCCGACGTCGATGCCTTTTCAGCTCTATGCCGCCGGCGTGCGTCCCGAGAGCCAGTGTCGCATCTGGTCGGAGCCCGCGAGTTTTTCGGACGACCTTTTTTGGTGAATTCCGCCGTGCTTACGCCTCGTCCGGAAACCGAGCTGCTCGTTGAGCTGGCCCTCGAAGTCATTGATGCTGGTGCGCGACGGGTGGTCGATGTGGGGACGGGCAGCGGCGCCGTCGCCCTGACATTGGCCGCAGAGCGGCTCGGGCTGTCTGGCCTTTCGGTTGCTGCGGTCGATCTTTCCCGCGCTGCGCTGGGGGTCGCTGCGGCCAATTCTGAGGTTTTGCTGCCGACGGGGGGCCGGATAGCGCTTCTGCAGGGGGATTTGCTGGGCGCCGTGCGAGCCGGGGTGCTGGATCTGGTGGTCTCGAACCCCCCTTATATCCGAGAGAGCTTGATGGCCGAGGGGATGCCGGAACTCGCTTTTGAGCCAAAAATGGCCCTGGTGGGTGGCGATTGCGACGGGCTCGGGGTAATTCGAAGACTGGTGAGGGCTGCCTGGCGGCAGCTTGCTCCCGGTGGCACCCTTCTCTTCGAGATCGGTGCCGATCAGGGAGTGCAAGCCGCAGAGGTTGCAAGCGAAGTCGGGTTTCAGCAGGTGGTGTTGTTGCGAGATCTCGCCGGACTTGATCGCGTGATCCGAGCGGAGAAAATCGACCAGGTTTAGCCGGCGAAGTTTGCTGACACGGGAAGGCACGAAATGGACGAGATCATTATCCGGGGTGGAGAAACTCTGACCGGGGAAGTGCAAGTGAGTGGCGCCAAGAATGCGGCACTTCCGATCCTGTTCGCGACTCTCCTTTCTCCCGAAGCTTCTCGAGTCGAGAACGTCCCGAATGTTGCCGACACACGCACCAGCTGTCGCCTCCTCGAGGAACTTGGGGCCGAAGTCGCCATGGACGCCAATATGGTATCCGTGGCCGCCGCGCAGATTACCGACTACGAGGCCAACTACGATCTCGTGAAAACCATGCGCGCGTCCTTTCTCGCGATGGGGCCTCTTCTCGCCCGCTTTGGTCGGGCCCGCGTGGCGACGCCTGGCGGATGTGCCATCGGGAGTCGACCGGTGGATCAGCACCTTCGCGGTTTTGAGGCGATGGGCGCCACAGTCGAGATGGCGCAAGGCTATGTCGAGGTCCGATGCGACCGCTTGCAGGGCACGGAAATCCGGATGGACGTTCCCTCGGTGGGGGCGACCGAGAATTTGATGATGGCGGCCTGTCTGGCCGCCGGGACGACGATCCTCGATAATGTGGCCCGCGAGCCGGAAATTGTTGATCTTGCCTGCGCCCTGCGTTCCATGGGCGCGGTTATTTCGGGCGATGGTGGCGCCACGATTGTGATTGAAGGCTCGGAGTCGCTCGCCGGGATGCGGCACCGCGTGATTCCTGATCGTATCGAGGCCGGAACCTGGTTGGCGGCTGCACTGGCGACGGGCGGCGAGGTGCTGGTGCATGGCGCGCGCGAGCAGCACCTCGGAGCCTTCCTCGATAAATTGCGCGAGATGGGTGGCCATCTGGAAATCTTTGGCGACTCGATTCGCGCCTCCGCGCCGGATGGTTTGCGGCCCGTGGACGTCGTGACGGCTCCTTATCCGGGATTTCCTACGGACCTGCAGGCGCAGCTGATGGCATTGTTGTGTTTCGCGGATGGGGAGAGCCGGATTCGCGAGACAATTTTCGAGAATCGTTTCATGCATGCTCAGGAATTGGCCCGACTCGGAGCCGATATCGTGATCGACGGAGGCGCGGCACTGGTGCATGGCGGCCGCGCGCTGTCTGGTGCTGACGTGATGGCGACGGATTTACGCGCGAGTGTATCGCTCGTGATCGCCGCGCTTGGCGCATCGGGAACGACACGCCTGCAGCGCGTCTATCACCTCGATCGCGGCTACGAGAATCTCGAGGGAAAACTCTCCGATCTCGGGGCGGGTATTGCTCGGGTGGATGGCCGCACCCCGGAGGGACGCCAGATGGCCAAAGCCGTCGCGGCCGGAGGTGGGCAGCTTCGCTCTGCCGGCTCGTCTGCAGGTCAAGGCCGCAGGCGCGCCGCATCGGTAGGTGGCCGCGAATGAAGTTGGTAGTCGGGAGCTCGGAGCCTCGTTTCGCGCGCGTTCTGAAGAAGCTTCTCGCGCGCGGTACGACGCAGGACAGCTCGGTCGAAGCTCCTGTGCGCGAAATTCTCGAGGACGTTCGTGGTCGCGGTGATCGCGCTCTTCTGGATTATAATTTGCGCTTCGATGGGGTGAAGATGCGCGCCGCGGATCTGGTAATCGGTCCCGACGAGATGGCTGCCGCGGCCGCGCGATTGCCGGCGCGTGCCCGCACGGTACTGCGTCTCGCAGCGAGGCGCATTCGCGAGTTTCACAAGCATCAGGTGGAAAAATCGTTTCGCTACAAGGATGCGCTGGGCGTATCGCTCGGACAGGAGATTCGGGCCGTCGAACGAGCGGGTCTTTATGTCCCCGGAGGCGGAGCCTTCTACCCCTCGACGCTCCTGATGAATGCCGTCCCCGCTTCTGTGGCGGGTGTTGATGAAATCATCGCCATGACACCACCTCACGAGGGTGGGGAGCCGGATGCCATTCTCGCAGCGGCCCATATCGCCGGCGTGCATAAAATTATTCGCGTCGGTGGTGCTCAGGCGATCGGGGCATTGGCGTTCGGGACGCAAACGGTCCCCAAGGTCGATAAAATTGTCGGGCCGGGAAATCGTTGGGTGGCGACAGCGAAGCGCCTGGTCTCGGGGGTAGTGTCCATTGATATGGTGGCGGGGCCCAGCGAGGTTCTGGTCATTGCAGATACCAGCGCCAAGGCCGAGCACGTCGCGGCCGATATGCTGGCGCAGGCCGAACACGGTCCTGATTCAACGGCTGTCTGTCTCACGACGAGTCGCCGACTGGCGGAGAAAATCGAAAAGGAAGTGATCGCCCAACTCGAGCAACTCCCGCGCGCCGAGTTGGCTCGTCAGTCGATCGAGGGCCACGGCGTGATTGTCGTTACCCGGAGTCTCAAGGAGTCGATCGATCTGGCCAACCAGATCGCCCCCGAGCACCTCGAGCTCGCCGTTCGCAACGCCGAGGGCTTGGTCCGTCAGATTCGTCATGCCGGCGCCATCTTTGTCGGGCACTACTCCCCCGAAGCCCTCGGTGATTATCTTGCCGGCCCGAATCATGTTCTGCCGACCGGCGGAACCGCCCGTTTTTCCTCTCCGCTGGGTGTCTATGATTTCACCAAACGCACCGGTGTGATTCATGCGCCCCGAGAAGCCCTGCGTGCACTGGGCGAGGCGGTGGTCGATCTCGCCGAGATGGAGGGCCTGACCGCCCATGGTGCGGCTGTCGCCCGTCGGACTCGCTGATCGCGGCAGAACCACACTCAGATATCGGCGAGGTGGGCTTCGATACGCTCGCTGGTGATTCCCGCGTGCCGGAGTCGTCTGGCAGGTTGCACGCGCAAAAGGTGAAAGCACATGGCGGTGATCGAGAGCCCCGCGCCGACGACGGCCAAAATGGTACTTGGTCCGGGCTCGCTGTTGAGATCACCGACGGTCTGCCAGGCAAGCCAGCCGCAAGCCAGCGCCAGAAGCCCGGAGGCGATCACCGCGCGCAGAACATCCTGCAGGGCACGACGCGGACCCGACTGCACAATACGTCTTAATTCGGCGTGGGAGAACGTATCCAGAAACCAGCCGTCCTCGTTGTCGAGCAGGCGGCGCGACGAGGGTTCGATCCAGCGGTCGGAGAGCGGGTCCTTGAAGGACTCACCCCGGTTATGCGCCCGGATGCCTTCGCGGATTGTCGCGTGGACCGCCCGTGAGAGGGGGTATCGCACGAGGATGGCGACCGTGAGGATATTGAAGGCCGCCGGGAAAATACCGAGCAGGAGTCGAATAGTGAGGACCACCTCGTCGCTCTGGACCTCGTTGGGCTGGTAGCCGACCCAGGCGAGCAGGGCGAGAGGGAGTGAGGCGCCCGGGATGGCCACAAATTTGGGAACAATCGCCCAGAAAGAGCCGAATTGTGCTTCGCGACGTTTGCCGGTGAGAAATTCGTCGTAGTCAATGACGTCCGCGACCATGGATGGGAGAATCACCAACCCGGTCGATGAGGCGAAGCCGATCAGCAGGAAGATCCCCAGGACCACCATCGAATTGCCATCGCCGAGAAAGAAGAGGCAGGTTCCGCCTGTAGTTCCGATAATCGCACTAGCGACAATCGTCCACAGCTTGCTGAACCTTTCGGCGAGCCGCATCCATATCGGAACCGCGATCAGCCCGGTTCCAAAGTAGGTGACCAGCAGGATGCCAAGCCATTGCTCGGGGTCGGCAACCTGCAGAACATAGGTGGTATAATAGGGAATGAGAATTCCGGGGATTGCGGCCGGGATGGCCGAGACCATTCCGGCGAAAAAGAAGATTCGGAAAGGGCGGTTGCGGAGTGCCCGGCGGACACCGGGAACGAGAGGGTTGGGATCGGATTTCGCAAATTCAGGGCGCTCGGGAACCCAGCGCAGGAGTGCTGCGTAAAGAACGACGAGCAGCGTCGCGAAAAACCCGGCGATCAGAGCATGGGTGGTTCTGGGGTTTTCGATATCGAATGCCCCGCTCAGGATGCTCGGCGCGACGGATGCGGTCAGGATGCCGACCAGAATGAATAGCGATTGGATGCCGAAAAGCTTCGAGCGCTCGTCGTAGTCGAGCGTCAGCTCGGACCCCAGCGCCCCGTGCGGCACCTGATAGATGGTATGAAACAGGAAGTACGCCGTATAGGTCACGCCAAACCACAGTCCCGCAGCCTGGCCGGTGATCTGATCCGGCGGTGCGAAGAGCAGATAGAAGAACACCGCGCATAGGGGCACTCCGAGCGCGATCCATGGTTTCCTCCGGCCAAAGCGAGAGCGTGTACGGTCGCTGAGCCACCCCATCAGTGGGTCGGTGAGGGCATCGAAGCTGCGCGCGATGGCGATGGCCAAAGCGATCGTCCCCAGAGGTGCCATTACAACGTCGCTGTAAAAAACGGGCATCAGGACGGCGATCGGAATCGCCATCCCCGCACCTGCAAACCCGGGAGCCCCAAAGGCCAGCATCCGGCTGAGGGGAATCGGTTTTTCGACCGGAGCCTCCTCGTGGGTGGTTTCTGGATCGCTTTGCTTCATGAAGGAGGAGTGGCCCGAAACCCGCCTGCGCCGGTAACGGGCTGGGCTGGTGTAGACTGGCCGTGATTCGCGGAGATCTCTTCATAAAGGCTGGCCACCGCCAGTCCCGACCATACGGCGGCCGGCAGAAAGCCGATGATCAAAAAAGCCAAGCCGATCGCCATAAGCGGCACAGCCAGCAGCATGGTCAGAAATATTTCCAACGAGTAGGGGCCCGTGCGCTGCCAACTTTCGCGGAAAGCGGAAATCGCGTCCAGCTCCTCATCGACCACCAGATAGGGGACAAAGACCAGCCGGACGGCAAGATAGATCCCGGGAAGCACGAGAAAGAGCACTCCTGTCAGCAGGGCCGCGCTGAGGAGCAGGGACCCCCAGACGGACTGGCTGTAGCAGCGCTGGAAAGGGATGAATATCTGGTTGAGTTCCACGTTTTCGCCGCGGATGGCGGTGAGCAGCGCGTAAGCGGTGCCAAAGCCCAGGGGGCCGACGACGAGCACCTGCAGAAGGAAGCCTAGCGGGCCCGTCGCTGTCCCGGAGAGGACCGAGACGGCGGTATAACCGGTCATGATCATCAACAGCGCGAGCCATTGCTCGCGGAACCGGCCGAGCGCTGCCCGGTAGGCTTCGGTTGCCGAAATAGGCTGGCCAGATGGATTGATTGGTTGCATACGGACTCCTCGCGCGAACTCCCCTTCCTTATCACGAAATCCGGGGCTCTCTACCCCCGTCGAATCGCTGTGGGTCGAACTCGTCGGAAAGCTATGCGACAATAAACGCATGGCTCCAGCGACTTCCAACGATTCTGGCAATGGTTCTTCGAAAGAGACTCCCCGGCGGCGATCGGCTCAAGTGCGCCGAGAGACCAGGGAAACGCAAATTTCGCTGACGATTGATCTCGACGGAACGGGTCAGTCCAAAATCTCCACGGGTGTGCCCTTTCTCGACCATATGCTGGAATTATTCTCGAAGCATGGTCTATTTGATCTCGAGGTCGAGGCTACGGGCGATCTTGAGGTTGACCAACACCACACGGTAGAGGATGTCGGATTGGCGCTTGGTCAGGCTTTTGCACAGGCGCTCGGAGACAAGCATGGAATCCGGCGCTATGGATCCTATGCCTGTCCGCTCGATGAGGCGCTGGTGCAAATCGTGGTGGATCTCAGCGGACGCCCGTATCTGGTCTACGAATTGGAGCCAGGTCAGGAGCGTGTCGGCGATTTTGATACCGGTCTGGTCCACGATTTTCTGCTTTCCTTTGTCAACGAAACGCGAATGAACCTGCATGTGGATTGTATTCGCGGCCGCAATCCTCACCATATGATTGAGGCCGCTTTCAAGGCCCTGTCTCGCGCTCTCGATGCCGCGATTCAGGTGGATCCGCGAGTTGAAGGAGTCCCCTCGACCAAGGGCACTCTGTGATCGCGGTCGTCGACTACGGCGTCGGAAATCTGCGGAGTGCTGCCAAAGGATTGGAAAGAGCGGCATCCGAAGAGGGCATCGAAGCGACGGTGAAGGTGACCTCCACTGCGTCGGTATTGCGGGACGCGGACGCAGTCGTCTTGCCGGGGGTCGGCGCTTTTGGGGCGTGTATGCAGAGCCTTCTCGAGTCGGGCCTGTTGCCGGCCGTTCGCGAAGCCGCGAGTTCGGGCAAGCCCTTTTTGGGAATCTGTGTCGGCATGCAGATCCTTTTTGAGGAATCCGATGAGTTCGGTCCGGTGGCTGGTCTGGGAATTCTTCCCGGTCGGGTGGAGCGCCTGCAATCCGTCGATGTCCCCATTCCTCATATGGGCTGGAATGCGATTCGTCTGCATGGGGAGGCTCCGATCATGCGGCGCACCGAAGATGGGACATATTTCTATTTTGTACATTCCTATGCGGCACATCCGGCCAAGGCAGATCAGATTGTCGCTTCGGTCGAGTACGGCGGGGCGACCGTTGTTGCCGCTGTCGCCCGCGATAATATTTTCGGCACCCAATTCCATCCCGAAAAGAGCCAGGGCGCCGGGATTCGGCTGCTCGGAGATTTTGTTGCGCGCCTCTAGGCGCAGTCGTTGCTGCAAGGTGAATTATGAGAAATTTTGAAGTGCTTCCGGCGATCGATCTCCGTGGTGGAAAATGCGTCCGACTCACCAAGGGCGATTTTGCCCGAGAAAAGAAATATGGTGACGACCCTGTGGCCATGGCGCAGCGCTGGGAAGCCGAGGGCGGCAGTCGCTTGCACGTAGTGGACCTCGACGGAGCGGCTCGAGGCTCGAGGCAGCACGGTTCCGTCATTGGAGATATCTGCAAGGCGTTGCAGATTCCGGTTCAGGTTGGCGGCGGGCTACGCGATCTCGATTCTATCGCCTCGGTTCTGGACGCGGGCGCTGACCGTGCAATCCTCGGGACTGCCGCCGCCCAGCAGCCGGAACTGATTCAGGCCGCTTGCGAGAGATGGCCTGGTCATATCGCGGTGGGCATCGATGAACGAGCCGGGAAGGTCGCCACTGAGGGCTGGCTCGAGGAAGCGACTGTGACGGCCATGCAGATTGCCCAGTCGGCGGAGGCCGGGGGGGCTACGGCGATCGTCTATACGGATATCAGTCGCGACGGAACGGGGGAGGGCGCGAGTATCGAAGCCACCGTTCAATTTGCTGCGGGGCATAAAGTGCCGGTCATCGTTTCCGGAGGGGTGGCTACGGTTGCCGATATTCGCGAGGCGCGCGCGGCCTTTGATCGGGGCGCCAACCTCTGCGGCGTCATTATCGGTCGGGCCCTCTATGAGGGGGATATCGACCTGGCGGAGGCGGTTCGACTCGCTCGTGGTGAGGGTTGATGCTGGCCAAGCGCATCATCCCGTGTCTCGATGTCAAAGGGGGCCGGGTCGTCAAGGGCGTCTCTTTTGTCGGCTTGCGCGACGCAGGCGATCCAGTGGAAGTCGCTGAGCGCTATGATGCCGAAGGTGCGGATGAACTAACCTTTCTCGACATCACAGCATCACATGAGGAACGTGAAATCATATTGGATGTGGTGCGTGAAACAGCCGAGAGGTGCTTCATGCCGCTGACGGTCGGCGGCGGAGTGCGCGAGCTTTCCGATATTCGTACCTTGCTCGCGGCAGGAGCGGATAAGGTCTCGATGAATACTGCGGCAGTCGCGGACCCCGACCTGGTGGCGCGTGCTGCAGAAAAGTTCGGCACACAGTGCGTGGTGGTCGCGATCGATGCGAAATTTGTGGAGGCTGGCCGCTGGGAAGTTTTCACCCACGGTGGCCGCCGAGAAACGGGTCTGGACGCCGTCGAGTGGGCGCAACGCCTGGTCGAGAATGGCGCCGGAGAGATTCTGCTCACGAGTATGGATCGCGATGGCCAGAAGGATGGCTATGATATCGGGCTGACCCGCGCGGTCGCCGACGCGGTTCCTGTCCCGGTGATTGCCTCAGGTGGTGCGGGGACAGTGGAGCACCTGGAAGAAGCCTTGAGTGAAGGGCATGCCAGCGCGGCACTGGCTGCTTCAATTTTTCACTACCGCGAAATCGAGATCGGTGCCTGCAAGGAATACCTGCACTCGCGAGGGATTCCTGTGCGGATGGGGTCGCTTTCGTAGCCAGAAGATCGCGCTCTCAGACCCTAGGTTCGGAGACGGAGCGGAAGGGTGGTTGGTCCTCTGATGATCACCGAGCGTCGCCAGCCGGGTGGTTCGGTCGGTCCCTGAAAATCGGGGAAACGCCGGAGGATTGCGCCGAGGGCAATCTCGCCTTCGATTTTTGCGAGTTGGGCGCCGAGGCAGAAATGCGCGCCCTGGCCCAATGCGAGGTGCGGGTTGTGTTCGCGGCTGAGATCGAGTTCGTCGGGGTTCTCGAATTGGGCTGCGTCGCGGTTGGCCGAAACGAGGCTGACTCCCAAAATCTGGCCGGGACGGAATTCCCGTCCGCCAATCTCGAAGCGTTGCACAACGGCGCGATCGGTTAATTGAATCGGACTTTCGTAACGCAGGAATTCATTGACAGCCGTGGGAAGCAGTCCGAGATCATCCTGCAGGCGTTGGCGCTGTTCGGGGTGGCGTAGCAGGTTCAGCACGGCCAAGCCGATGAGATTGGCGGTAGTTTCATGGCCCGCGGCCAGCAAGAGGCCGCAGAGCGCAACCATATCGCCCTCTTCGAGCGTTTCCCCGGCATCCTCTGCCGCGATCATCGCAGACATCAGATCATCCTTGGGTTCAAGCCGTCTTTTGGCGAGAAGAGGTCGAAAATAGGCGTAAAGAGATCTGGCGGCGCGTCGCATGGATTCCGCACCATCGGTTCCCTGCAAAGGGTCGAGGATCTGAACGAGGTCTGCTGTCCAGACAAAAAACTTTTCTCGATCGGCTCGGGGAATCCCGAGGAGCTCCGCGATCGCCGAAATCGGAAAGGGGTAGGCAAAGTCTCCAATCAATTCCATGTCGCCCTGCGATGTCGCTTCGTCGAGGAGTTCGTCGGCAAGTTCCTCGAGGCGGGGGCGCAGTTGATTTACGCGACGCGGGGTAAACGCCTTGCTGACGATACGGCGGAGCCGTCGATGGTCCTCGCCTTCGCGCATCAGCAGGTTACGCTGCAGGAAGTCCAGAAACTCAGGCTCGTTTCGATTCAACCACTGGGCGAGGCGAACTCTGGGTACGACCGAGCGGTCCGAAGACAGGCAAGGGCTCTGGAGAGCCTCGTGCACATCCTCGTAACGCGTGAGGACCCAGTTCTGGAAAGTCCGGCTGTAGACAATCGGGCTGTCGCAGCGCAGGTTTTTCCAGGTGGCGTGAGGGTTCCGTCGATATTCCGGTGTCCAGAGGTTGACCGGTCCGATCAAGGGTCGAACCGCTCGCAGCATCCGGTCGTTGGCGACCAGTTTTTGTACGATCTGCAACACGCTGCCACTACCTATCAGATTCATATGGCGTGTCATCTAGTTTTGGCCCCCGAGATTCGTCTGCGGGCAAGCCGCTCGCAAGTCCGGGAAGTGGCGACAGCACGTCCATGGAAATTTGGCTGGTTTGGTCCCTCGACACGGTTTTCGCGTCTGGTACTCTTCCCAGCCATTGTGGAACCATCTCTTTTCCTCGTCACCGGTGCCAGCAGCGGCATTGGACGGATGACGGCTATCGCGCTCGCTTCGGCCGGGGCTGAAGTTCTGGCGGTCGGCCGGCGAGCATCAGCCCTCGCGGAAACCGCGGCGCAGGGGCAGGGGCGCATCGTCACGGTCGAGGCGGATGTTACAGTGGGCCTTGCCCGTGCTGAAATTCGCCGGGCGGTAGCAGGGCGCTCCCTTTCGGGCCTGTTCCATGGCGCGGGGATCTTCCCGCGGGGCAGGCTCGAGACGATGGATCTCGAAGGGTGGCGGAAGGCGATGGCTACCAATGTGGATGCCCGCTTGCATTTGGTCATGGACCTGCGCGAGTCCCTCGCAGGTGGTCGAGTGCTCTTTCCTGGCTCGGATGCATCCGTGAACCCTCGCGCAGGGGGAGCGGCTTATTCTGTCTCGAAGGTAGCTTCGGAGATGCTTTGGCGGTGCCTCTGCCTGGAACTCGGGGATAGAATCGGATTTGCGATCGCCAAACCGGGTCTGGTCGAAACGCAAATGCTGACGGACTCGATCGGTGCCTCCGAGGAAGATTTTCCAGCCCGTGGTGTTTATGTCGGCATGGTCGAGCGCGGGGAGACCATCGCGCCCGAAAAAATAGGAGCCTTTTTCCGCTGGCTTCTTCTCGAGGTTCCCGATGGCGAGTTTGCGGGTTCTCGCTGGGATGTGCGCGATGCTCATCACCACGAGCATTGGCTCCGGGGTGAGCTCTACTCCGGAAAAAAGAGTTCGAGCACACCCCCGAGTCGAAGCTGAGGGAGCGCGGAGCCTCCTCAGTTACGCAAGGACGCGACGTTCACCAGTCGAGTTTCGATTGGGGGAACTTCCTCTTCGGGCAAGAGGAACCGCCAAAAAATCATCCCGGTTTTTTGGCCGGCAGCATCGATCCAGTTGGGCACGCCCGGGTCCTTGTGTGCGATGACGATTTCGAAGCTTCCGTCCGGCAGGTATTGGACCTGACGCCGGTTCAGCGACACGTTTCGGTTGATATAAGGAGGTGTCTGAAGCTGTTCGTTCCAGATCACGACGTTACCCATCCGGCAGCGCGGGAAGCGCCCCCGCATCACCAATGCATCATCGGGGCCGAGGTCGTAGATCGTTTGTCGATAGTCGATGTCCTTGGCCGAGTAGCCAATCAATTCGTTGTCATTATCCCCGCCCGCGAATTTGTTCACTTCCTTTGAGATCCATGCGGGCATCAGTTCCTCGGGAATTTCCGGGAAGTCGAGGGTGGTTCCACGGACGAAGTTGATGACCCGCTGAATTCCTGCGGCGACAGCGGCATCGTCCATCAATGCGCCTGGACCGGGATCATCGATCGGTTCGATCCAGAGAGGGACGTGGAAGGTCGGGTCCGCAGCGATCTGGCGCTCCATCTCCCAATAATGGCGGGTGGTAATTCCCCCGGCACCCGGCTCGAGCTTGAGCCAATTTTTCTCTTGTGGCTCGGGGCTTGCGATGATTTCGAAGCTGCCGTCGGGGTTCACTTCAAATTCCCCATCGTTCAGCGTAGCGGTCAAGCCGGCCGAAATATTTCCGTTCTCCACACCGCGCTCCACCGTAAACGAGGTATACGCCGCATCCATGGTGTTGCCGCGAATTCGGTAGGAATAGGCCGGGTCCACGACGCAGCCGTAATAGACGGCATCGGGGTTGTCCCCGAGCAATTTCTTGGTCGGGCTGAGCCAGCGGTGAAACCAGGGGCGCCGCGGATCGCAGTCGAACCAGCAGTGGAAACCGTGCTGGAGGGTATTGGCAACCAGATACCGGCGTGCTGCGCGCTGCTGCGACGTAAGAGTCGGATCGGCGCAGACATACTCCTGTTCGATCAGAAGAAGCGTTTTGGAGAGTTCGGCATAGGCCTTTGCGGCAGCATCGCCCTGCGTCGCAGCCGCCTGATAGGCTGCTGTCATATCAGTGATTTCAGTGATTGGATCTTGGCTCATTGCGGTCTCCTCGCCGGCTTTTCGAACGGATCTGGTGGTCATGCGCAGGTCTGTGGATTCGTCTGGATGTCGAGACTGTTTGACCCCACCTTGCGATTTTGAAACAGGACCACGAGAGGTCATGTATGTCTACCGATGAAGGGGCACTTCCGACGCCCAGATCATTACAGCGTGTTCCCGCAAGGGCAATCAATCGTGCATGGGAAATTTTACACCGCCTGGGGATCGGCAAGATCAAACTGGACGAGAATAGCCTGCTGGCAAAAGCGCGGCGTGAGACCGGGTTGCATGATTTTGGCGACGATTGTTTTGTGGAGCCGATGCGCCAGGTTTTGTACGGGCTGGAGCACGAATCGAGGACCAATCCACTAGGCGACTTTTTCACGCGGACGAATCTGGTGCGTTTGTTGAAGAACCGCTTGCTCGCGCAAGATTTATTCACGCGACACCCCGAGATTCTCGCCCGCGATCTGCGGCCTCCGATTGCGGTGGTGGGCCTTGCCCGGTCCGGGACGACCCGCACCCATCGTCTGCTCGCCAGCGATCCCCAATTTGTGCATCTCAAGACGTGGGAGTCAGTGATGCCGGCGCCCGTCCCCGAAAGTTTTACGGCGTCGATCGACCCGCGTTATCGAAATACAGATTACGGTCTGCGAATGGTTCTCTACTTGATGCCGCATATGGCATCCGTGCATCCGATGGGAACCGAAGAGGTGGAGGAAGAAGCTGGTTTGATCCAGCATGGCTTCGAAACATCGCTCTTCTCGGCGATGAACACGCTCCCGAGCTATTTCGACTGGTATATCGATCGACCGTGTGATGCGTCCTATCAATATATGGTCAAGATGATGAAGTTGATCAGCTGGTTTCGCAAGGATGATCCCGAGAAGCCGTGGATCCTGAAGACGCCGGAGCATATGGTGAACTTTGCGCCGCTTCTGCGGTGCTTTCCGGACGCCAGGATCGTTTCCACGCACCGCGATCCATTGTCCGTGCTGAGTTCGTTGATGTCGATGGCCTGGATGTCGTTGGTTCGGGACTATGATGAACTCGACCCGCAGATGATCGGCGCCCAATGGAAGCGCTTTCAAGACACCTCGATCCGCAATTATCTCGAGGTTCGCGATAGTGATCTCGTGAGCGATGGCCAGATCATCGACCTCCTTTATCAGGATATCAACGACGATTGGGAGCGGGAAGTCGGTCGCGTGTATCGACACTTCGATCTGGACCTTTCCGACCAGGCACTCGAAGAAATGTCTTCGTGGATGGCCGGGAATCAGCAGAACAAGCATGGCAAGCATCGGCACAGTCTCGAGCAATTTGGTTTCGATGCGGCCGAACTCGAGAAGCATTACGCCCCCTATCGAGAGAGATTTTCCATTCCGGTCGCCAAGGTTCACTAGAAGCCGCTCTGCGGAAAAGGAGGGCTGGTGCAGGATCCGATGAATTCTTCGATCGCTCAGGCGCTGATGTTCAGCCTGATGTTCGGCATGGGGCTGGCTCTGACCGTTCAGGATTTTCGCCGGGTTTTGTCGGTCAAAGCGCCAGTCGTGACCGGACTCTGCCTGCAATTATTCTTGATGCCCTTTGTGGGCGGCGCCCTGGCCGTGTTCTTCGATCTTCCGCCTCTCCTCGGTCTTGGAATGGTTGTTTGCGCGGCCCTTCCCGGTGGCGCTGGTTCCAATCTTCTGGTGCATTTCGGCCGCGCGCATACCGCCTTGTCGATCACGCTTACAGCGACAGCGACGTTTGCCGCACTATTTACACTCCCCTTGTGGATTCGGGGAACGCAAGGCTTGCTGGGTGCCGAGGCGGAAACCGTGATTGTTCCGGTTCTCGATACCGCTCTGCAGTTGGGCATTTTGACGGTATTGCCCGTGGCCTTGGGGATGCTTGTGCGCGAGGGGTATCCTCAGGCGGCTCGCTACGAACGGAGGGTTACAGGCCTCAGTGGACTGGCCTTGTTGGCCGTGATGATCTGGGACACCGCGGATCAGCCAGAAGCGCCATTGGCTCTGCTCGAGCAGGCATTCCTGCCGGTCTTGTGCCTGGTCCTGCTGGGCGTCCTGGTTGGCGTTGTCGTGCCTCTGATCTTCGGCCAGACGCTTGAGGATGCAGTGACGATCGCCATCGAGCTCTGCGTCAAGAACGTGCTTCTCGGGATGGTTGTTCTGGCGTCTGCCTTCCCCCAAATCGATCCCAACGTCCCGTTGTTTGTCTATTCTGGAGTCATGATGCCGGCCGCCCTGTTGCTGTTGGTGGGTTTCCGGGCACGCCTCCGGTGGCTCGGGGCCTCTGCCGGAACCTCTTGACGGCTGGGGGCGAGATGACTCGCCCCGGATATCGCAGACCTGTTCAGCCGCGCAGCCGGCAGGTTCCTCCAAGCCCGGTTCCGGGTATCCACCCTATGTTTTCTAACAGGGGCCTGAAGCTGCCACACTGACGCCCGCGATGGCCGCGTCGCAGCTGTTGCTGTATGTGGCCTCATCACAGCCGCAAACCGGGGTGTAGTCGCTCGTGCAACCTTCGGCCTTTGTCGTGCAGATTCCGTCGACACTCCCACAGGTTCCCTCAGGTCGCTTGCAGTAGAGATTGTCTTGCCACCAGCAGTCTTCCTCGACGCTGCAGGGGACATCGTAGGCCTCCTCGCAGGTTGTGGCACAGCCATTGCCATTGGCGTCGACGGGGCGGCTACCGGGCGGGCAATCGAGAACCGGGCAGGGCTGGTCGCAGGCGCCCGGGAAATCCAATGCGGCACCTGCCTGCAGACGCAGGCAGTTGTTGCCATAGGTCTGGCCGTTACAGGCACAAACCGGCTGGTAGATCTCGGGACATAATTCGGGTTTGGCGACGCAGACTCCCTGCAGGTCAGCGATTCTGCAGCTGTCTGCCGGCCGCTCACAGACCTGGTCGGCATCGCAAGCGGTGCTCATTTCGGGTAGCGGCAACCCTCCGCAAACTTGCTCGCAGCTGCCTGTCTCAGGGTCGCACGAGTCCTTGGGCATGCTGGAACCTCCGCAGGCGGAAACGAGCAGGAATGCCATAAAACAACCAATCATCCGAAAGCGATCGAAGCGCATTTTCAACTCTCCCTGTCTCATTGCCGATGTTGTCGTGCTCGAATTGAACGCTCGGACCTAACGGGTGCTATCACAAGCGCCGATCGTATCGATGTTGATCCCGGCCGCGGCCGCGCTGCAGCCATTGCCGTAAGTCATGCCATCGCAACCACAGACGGGATCGTATTCCATGGTGCAGGCCCCGGCGGCCGCGGTGCAGACCCCCGGACCTGATTCGCCGCAGGTGCCAGGGGCGGTGGCGCAATATAAGGTGCTTCGCCACCAGCAATCCGAGTTCGTTGTGCACGGGATATCGTAGGCCACCTCGCAGGCGTCCTCGCACCCGTCACCGTTGGTGTCGAGGGGTCGACTATCCGGCGGACAATCCACCGTGGCGCATGGCTCGTCGCAGGCGCGGGCAAATTGCAGAGGGACCCCTGCTTGCAGGCGAACACAGTCATTGGCGTAGGTCTGGTTATCGCAACCACAGACCGGTTGGTAGATTTCGGCGCATGCGTCGGGCTGTTGTACGCAGACCCCCGGGAGGTCGGCGATGTCGCAAGTGTTCGGCGGCAGATCGCAGATCTGGTTGTTTTCGCAACCCGACGGGACACCGGGGAGCGGAAGGCTTCCGCAAGTCCTCTCGCAAGCTCCTTCCGAAGCGACGTTGACGCCAGCTGCGGCGGCAACGCAGGCATTGCTGTATGTGGTGCCATCGCAACCGCAGACGGGTTCGTATTCCAGAGTGCAATTTTGCGGCGGTATCCGGCACACACCTGGCGCATCTTCCGCTGCGGAACCGCAACTGGCCGACGGCTTCGCGCAGTACATGCGGTTGTCCGATGAGCAGTCCCGATCGGCATCGCAAGCCACATCCACGGTGACTTCGCACTCGTCATGGCAGCCATCCCCGTCGGTATCGACAGGACCATACCCGGGTTGGCATTGGAGCGCCGGGCAGGGAAGGCAAGAATTTTCGCAACCATCCCCATTGGTATCGACGGGGATTGTTTGCGGGGTGCAGAGAATTGCGACCTCGCACCGGTGAGAGGTCTCGAAGCGAACACGGCTCCTCGGGGTTTGTGTGACCAGCGTGCCGCGAGCCTTTTGGCAGTCGGCGTCCGTGCGCATGCGTAACTTGGTCTTTCCGATGTCCTGATTGCATTGTCGCCAGGATGCTTTGAGCACCATGCCGCGCCGAGTGCGCTTGATGCGGGTCCGATCCGGTTCTCCGCAGGGTTCCATCGAGACGGTCCCGCCTGCGACCACAATCACCGTGTCGGCGAGCGGTGAAGCTGCGCCGGAAGCTTCTCCAACCATGTAGCGCCCGCCGGTACACTCGTTTCCCGCATCCGCCAAGCCCCGCGCCACTGGAAGGAGCAGTGCGACAACGAGTAGCAGGAAAACGAGTCGTGCAGCACGGATCCATGTTTCTGCGATCAGGCTTGCGGTGGGAGTGTCCTGAAACCTCATTCAGAGACGATGCCTCGGTGCCGGGAGGGAGTCAACTTTGTAAGTGTGCGGCAACTTGACGCGGCAAGCTCCCTCAGAACAGCCGAATCGGCAGCGCTTTATAACGATGCCAGCCGGGCAGTTTGTCGAATTGCAGCGATTCCGGAGATACCGCCAGCCGTAGATCGGGAAAACGCTCAAAGAGGCGCGTCAGGGCCACTTTTGTTTCCATTCGTGCGAGTTGCGCACCGAGGCAAAAGTGCACGCCATGGCCGAATCCGAAATGGTGGTTGGGCTCGCGTGCGATATCGAAGGTTTCGGGATTGTCGAAAGCTGTCGGGTCATGGTTTGCGGCACCATAGAGCGGCATGACGGGCTCTCCCCGACGAATCAGCTCCCCGTTCCAGTCAATATCCTCGATGGCGTAGGAAAGTTTGGCCCCATGGAGAGGTCCATTGAATCGCTGCACCTCCTCGACGGCTGATCCGATCAGGCCTGGTTCCTCGCGGAGACGTTCGAGTTGGTCGGGGTGTTGCAGCATGGTCAGGACGGCGTTGGTGATCAGGTGGGAGGTTGTTTCGTAGCCGGCGATAATGAGAAGGAAGCACATACTCAAAAGCTCATCTTCGGAAAGAGTATCGCCTTCTTCTTCAGCATGGATGAGTGCTGTGAGGATATCGTCCTCAGGATGATGGCGCTTCCTGTCGACCATCGCGCGCATGAATTTCAAGCTGCGCGGCAAGTCCCACAAGAAGGTGCGAATGACCTGAAATCCGGTGAGTCCGTCCGAGAGGTGGCCCAGAACCTTTCGGAACTGGGGCATCTCCTGCTCGGGCACGCCCATCAATCGCTGAATCATGGTGACGGGGATCGGAAGAGCGTAGTCGCGAAGCAGTTCGATCGTCTGCTGCCCATGGAGTCGGTCGAGAAGCTGGTCGGCCAGTTCTTCGATTTGATCGCCCAGTCGCTTGACCGCCGCGGGCTTGAAGGCCTGATTGACCAGGCCGCGCAGTCGTCGATGTTCGGGGTCGTCCTCGACGATCATGCTGTCGGCGACCGCTTGAACGGATTTGGGCAAGGGAATGGGAAAGCGCGATCCGCCCACGGCCCGAGTTCGATTCCTTCGAAAGCGTTCGTCCTTGGCCAGTTGGGCACAATCCTCGTAACGGCTGAGGAGTTTGAGTCGAAAGAGGCTGATTTTTCCCGGGCAGACCGGCGCCTCTTCCCGCATCCAGGCGTAATGTTCGTATTTGTTGTTGATGAACGAGTCGCTGCCCAGATTGAGTGGCAGGCTCGGAGTAAATTTACCCTGATAAGGCCCTTTGATTGACGCTCTCGCACCCATGCCCGCAGTAGGCATCAGCGGCACCGGAAGGGCAAGCTGCCAACCGAAACCGAGTGTGTCAGCCGCGCCCGATATAGGGCTGGGTCACCGGTAAAATGACCGAGCTGAGCATATTGACGCCGTCTTCCATGCTGACGATTGCCAGGGCGGCATGGGCCACATCGGCGAGGGGAACCATGCCTTCCAGCTCGGCCATCTCCCGCATGCCTTTCCAGATGTCCGTGTCGACATTTCCCGGATGGAGGACGCTGACGGCGATGCCGTGCTCGCGGCCATCGAGGGCCATCGAACGCGTCAGTCCGTCCAGCCCGAATTTACTCGAGGTGTAGGCGGCGGAGTGGGGCCGGGACATCTGTCCGCTGATGCTGCCAATGTTCAGGATTCGGCCGCTTTTGCGAGGTATCATCCGCTTCAGCGCGTGTTTGGACCCTAAAAAAGCTCCCGTGAGATTGACCGAAATCACTTGCTGCCAGCGCTCGAGTTCCAGTTCGTGGGTCAGTGCCGGCGAGGCAAGTCCTGCGTTGTTGACCATGATATCGACAGGGCCTTGCTCTTCATCGACCCGAGCGAATAGGGCCTCGACTTGTGTCTCATCGGAGACATCACAGCGAACGGCTGAAGCCGCACTGCCGATCTCGTGCGCGGCAGCTTCGAGACGGTCGAGGTCGCGTGCCGCCAGAACAACGCGGGCTCCCGCATCGGCAAACTCTTTCGCGATCGCCTTGCCGATTCCAGTACCGCCACCGGTGATGATGGCTATCTTTCCGTCGAGTTTTCCCATGGTCTGACCTTTCTTCGCTTTTGGCAGTGGCCCCGCCCGGGCCGTCACGGAATGCTTTCCGGGGAAGGTTTAGGGGATTGGACGTCGGAACGCTATCTGTGTGCTCGGCTTTTTGGTCGTGGCCTCGCGGGTGCCCGCAGGGACGACCTCCGAGGGGTTTGAATCTGATCGGAAAGTCGGGAATCGAAGGTGGCAGGACTTTTCATGGAAATTCCGGAAAAAAAGGCGCGCCGACGCCTCATCGCTCTTTTGACTCTGGGGTATGCCGGTTACTACCTCTGCCGGTCGAACTTTTCCGTCACATTGCCGCTCCTGATCGACTACCTGGAGGGGACCGGACTGTCGGCGGACGAAGCGAGCATTGCTCTCGGTGGAGTCGCCTCGGCCGGCGTCCTTGCGTACGCCGGCGGTAAATTTTTGAGCGGACCCTTCAACGATCGTTTCGGAGGGCGAGTCGGGTTTTTGGGCGGGATGGCGGGATCGGTTCTTTTCACCGTGCTTTTCGCTCTGGCCGGCGGGTTGCCCCTTTTTTCGATTGCGTGGATCGGCAATCGACTCGTGCAGTCGGGGGGATGGGTCGGCATGGTCCAGATTTGCTCACGTTGGTTGCCCGCGGCAAGCTATGCGAGCGCGATGGCGATCGTCAGCCAGAGTTTTCTCTTTGGTGATGCCCTGATTCGCGTTGGCCTCGGATATTTGCTGGCGTTCGGCGCCGGTTGGCGACTGGTGTTTGTGATCTCGGCAGCGCTGCTTCTTTTTCTCTGCCTCTGGATCGCTCGGGAGCTGCATGGAGCGCCAGAGGAACGCAATCTTCCGGAACCGCCACCGCACCCGGAAAATATATTCGCAGCGGCACCTGCAGCGATCGGTCCAGGCGAGATCCTCCGCGGTTTGATGGCATCCCCCTCTTTTCGGATCGTATGCATCCTTTCTTTTGGCCTGACATTGCTCCGTGAGACCTTTAATATCTGGACCCCGCTCTATTTCGTGCAGGCGGCGGGGATGGAAGTGGGAGCAGCAGCCCGCTGGAGCGCGATTTTTCCCTTTTTTGGTGGGCTGAGTGTTCTGGCCGCCGGCGTGTTGGGCGACCGTGTTGGGCGATGGGGGCGATCGGTAGTCATTATTCTGGCTTGCATCGGGTCAGCCGGCGCCCTCTACGGGCTTTCCTCCGTGAGCGATCGTCCCGATCCGGGAACGGCAATATTGCTCGTCGCTTTGGTCGCGATGACCACATTGGCCGCATACGCTTATCTTGCGGGGGCAACCGCGATCGATCTGGGCGGAAAAGTGGGCAGTGGCACCGCTAGCGGCCTGATTGATGGGTTCGGCTATCTGGGGGGAATTCTGGCGGGTCGAGGAATTGCGGATTTGGCGACCGGGGGCGGATGGGGCCACGCGTTCGCCGCGCTCTCGCTGGTCGCTCTTGGCTGTGCCGTGTCCGGGCTGTTTCTGTCCTATTACGAGCGAGGCGCCCGAGAAACGGCCTGACCGCCACGGGAGTCTGTGGCGTTGATCTGGTGGACAACTTCGGCGATCTCATACGCGGCTTTGCACGCCTGACCGAGGGGCGGCCCGGTTCGGTCCGGCTCGCGAACAGGGGGCAACTCGATGGATCATCGTTTGCCGCCATCGCCCCCCCGGTCTTCCTCCGCCTCGGGGTGCGGGCATTTGAGCCGGAGACAGACACATGGGACAAGGCGGGTTCGTGCTGGGAGTCGTCGAAGGTTTTTACGGAGAGCCATGGGGCTGGCAAGAGCGTCGTGCTTCGCTCGATTTTCTGGTCGAGCGCGGCTTCTCCCACTACCTTTATGCGCCGAAAGCCGATCGCTCGCTCCGGCGTGACTGGCGGAGCGAGCCCTCGTCGTCGTCGGAACAACGGCTCGCCGATTTTACCGCAGCCTGTCAGGCCGAGGGGATCCAGTTCGGGGTCGGTATCAGCCCTCTGGGGCTGCACGAGACATGGGACCGGCAGGGGCGCGCGGATTTGCGCATGAGGCTGCGATCGCTGGCCACATTGAAACTCGACCAACTCGCGATTCTCTTCGACGATATGCCCGGAAGCTTTCCGAACCTTGCAAGGACACAGGGAGAGATCCTCTCCTTTGTGGCGGATTGCGGGGTCTGTGACCAGTTGCAGATATGTCCCACCTACTATTCCGATGCCGCGGTTCTCGACAAGGTTTTCGGGGAACGGCCGCCCACGTACCTTGAGGATTTGGGAGCGGCGCTGGACCCGGGTGTCGATATATTCTGGACTGGACCGGAGATCTGTTCCGCCGCTTACCCGCAAGAGCATCTGGCCGCGGTCCGTGAGAGGCTCGGACGTCGTCCGTTGCTCTGGGATAATTATCCGGTCAATGATGGCCCGCGAATGTGCAGGCGCCTGCATCTGGGTGCGCCCGATCGGCCCATCGCTCTCCGGGAATCGGCCGCGGGGATCTTCATCAACCCGATGAACCAGCCCTATCTGAGTCGAGTCGCGCTGGATGCGGTCAGCGACTCCTTGCAGAGCCGTGCCGAGGTCGCCGACCGCAGCGAGGCAACGGCAGACGCTCTCCACCGGGTTTTCCCCGCGACCCTGGCAGAGTTACTGGTTCGCGATTGGTGCCAATTCGGTACAGAGGGGTTGGACGGGATCTCGCCAGCGGACACAATGCGCCTCGTCGATGAATATACCGCGATCGATCACCCCGGAGCTGCGGAGGTGGTGCATTGGTTGCAAGGGCGCTCGGTGGTCAGCGCGGATATCCTGACCGATAGCTGAGACGAGCGCGTGCTCAGTCCTCGAGTCGGTCAAAATAGCGCATGACAAAAAGGCCGGTGCCCACGGAGCCTCCGAGGGCGAGGGTCAGATAGCCCACGATGAAGGCAATGGAGGGAAGGTTGTCGGCCGGTTGGAAAAACCAGAAAAGGGTCAGGTTCGTCGGCACGTAGAAGGCATAGGGTACGGCAATCCAGGCCACCCACTTTTTCATTTTCCAGAGACCAAAAGCGTAGGTCAGCAATAGCGCGGCAAAAGGCAGGCCGAGCAAAAGATTTGTGGCGGAATCGTGGAAACGATTGCCGAAAAAGACAAAGCCGCTGATCGGATTTCCCTGGGCAATTTGGAGGACCTTCGTGGCGTTCGAGATGGCGAGCGCGACGAAAAGAATCGACATGATTGTCAAAAATAAAGGTCTTTTGTTTGCCATGAGCTTCCCTATATTCGGATCAATGCATCGCTGATGCGGTTGGCAGCGACCTTCTGTTTGGCCCGACCTTATGGCGCGTTAGGCAACTTGTCCAGCCGCGTAGCCACTTGACCAGGCCCACTGGAAATTGAATCCCCCAAGGTGGCCGGTCACGTCGACAACTTCGCCGATAAAGTAGAGCCCGGGGTGCTCTCGGCATTCCATGGTTTTCGACGAGAGGGCCTGGGTCGAGACGCCGCCGCGGGTCACTTCCGCCGTGCGGAAGCCCTCGCTGCCGGCTGGTCGGCAACGCCAACGGTGGATTCGATCGATCAGTCGCTCGGTATGGTGGGCCGACAGGTGGGCGAGGGTGCCGTCATAACCGGACTCGCCGACAATCCATCCCGCCAGTCGCGCGGGCAGTTTGTTTTCCAGAAAGTTCAACAGGTGTTTGCGAGGTGTTTCTCGCCGACCCTGTTCCAGTTCGGCGGCGAGATCCTGCTCAGGAAGCAAATCAATCTCGACGCTATCCCCCGCGGACCAGTAGGAGGAAATCTGAAGAATGGCGGGCCCGGATAATCCGCGATGGGTAAACAGCATCCCTTCCTGAAATTGAGCTCGCCCGGCTGTGGCTTGGACCGGTAGCGAGATTCCGGACAACGTCGAGGTTTCCTGCAGCAGTTCGGGAGCAAGCGTCAGCGGGACGAGAGCGGCCTCCGGCTTGATCAGGGGAAGGCCGAACCTGCGGGCGATTTCATAGCCGAACCCGCTGGCCCCCATCTTCGGTATGGACGGACCTCCGGTGGCGATCACGGCGGATTCGCAACGCAGCGTTTGGTCAGCAAGCAGGATTTCGAAGTCCGTATCGGTGCGGCGGATATTCTGGACATCGGTATTGCACTGAATCTCCACATGGCCCGTTTCCTTGCAGGCCTCGAGGAGGAGATCGACAATCAGGGCTGCCCCCCCACGCTCTGTGCAGAATAATTGCCCCAACTTTTTCTCATGCCACGCGATACCGGCGGCATCGACCCGGTCAATGAAGTCCTGAGGCGTGAAACGTGCGAGGGCGGAGCGGCAAAAGTGTCGGTTGTCGGAAAGAAAGTCATCCGGCCCGCAATAGAGATTGGTAAAATTGCAGCGACCACCACCGGAAATACGAATTTTGGCCCCCGGCGCGGGGCCGCTTTCCAGGACCCGGACGTTTCGGCCACGGCGCCCGGCCTCGATCGCGCAGAGCAATCCGGCGGCGCCGGCGCCTAATATGATGACGTCGGGGTTGGCCACCCCTTGTTGGATAGCGCAAATGGTCGGCAAATTGGAGTTGGTGCCAGCGCGGCGGTCAGTCGCGGTTCTCGTTGAGCGCTCCCTCGCCGGTAGTTTCGCGGGATTTCTCGAGGAGCCGGCAAGTTTTCGTTTTTTTGGACGAATGTCTCGCGACAACGCTCGTAGTTTGTTGGCTGCATCCGTTAGAGTGGCGTCAGAATGAGTACCGACACCCCATCTCGGCAACCGTTGATTTTCTGGCACTGCGGGATGATGCGGACGGGAACGACTTATCTGCAATCTTCTGTATTCCCTTTTTTCGAGGGGCTCGAATATATCGGCAAGGATCAGTACGCGAACAGATTGCAGATTGTAGCGGCAAAGCGTGAAAAGCGATTTCTGGTTTCCTACGAAGTCTATCAAGGTGATCGTGGTGCGGAAGAAATTCGAAATTTCGCGCGGGCCTGGCCCGAGGCCCGTCCGATTCTGGTGCTTCGAAAGCAGGGCGATTGGTTGCGCTCCGAATACAAGCGACTTCTGAAAAACGGTGTTGTCCGACAATTCTCGGAGGTCTGGGACCCCTCGAACGCGGACGCCGTCTATCAGCCGTCCGATCTCTGCCTGGCCGATCGAATTGCTTGTCTCGAGAAATCCTTCACCAGCAAGCCGATCATCCTATTCTACGAGGATCTCCGACAGGACGGTCTCGCCTTCGTACAAGAGTTGGCCCGGATCACCGGAGCTGCATTTCCCGAAGAGACCGTGGGGTTGGCGCCCAAGCATGTTTCTTATAGCGATCGCGAACTGCGAGCATTTCGTGCCGTCACCAAGTTTATTACGTTGCGGCGTCGGGCGGCTTTCAAACCGGTCGTGGCTTTTCAGGTGCAGCGCCTCTTCCGCGACTTCGTGCGCTATCTGGTGCTCTACGGGTCTCGGATCTTGCCAATGGGCGAGGCTCCGCTGGTCCCCGAAGAAACACTGGGGGCCATCGACCGCTACTATCGGGTGGATTGGGAGCGTTGTTGTCGCGAGGCCTCGAATGAAGGCCGGGCGCAAAGTCGTGGTTGACCGCGGGTCCAAAGGGACTCGATCCCGAATGCTCATTTGCTAGACTCGACCCGAGGCCGCGAGACATGACCGAGAGCGTAGAACCCAAAATTTCCGTTGTTGTTCCGTTTTTTCAGGAAGAGGATGTGATCGCACCTTTTTTTGAGGAACTTCTCTCGGTTCTGGATGGACTGGAGTGTCCGTGCGAAGTAGTCGCGGTCGACGACGGATCCAAAGATGCCACCTTCGCTCGTTTGGCGGCGGTCCGCGAGGGAGATGCCCGGGTGCGGGTGGTTCGCTTTCGGCGCAACTTTGGGCAAGCCGCGGGAATAGCGGCCGGTTTTGAGCACGCCCGCGGCGAAATTGTCATCACTTTGGACGGCGATATGCAAAATGACCCGGCAGAGATCCCGCGGATGCTGGAGGTTCTGGAAGGGGGAGCGGATGTCGTTTCAGGTTGGCGACGCGAGCGGGAGGATTTGTTCGCTACCAGGATTCTGCCTTCGCGAATCGCCAACGGGATTATACGCCGGGTGACTGGTGTGAACCTTCACGATTTCGGCTGTGGGATCAAAGTTTACCGCGCCGAGATCACTCGCGGCATTCGTCTTTACGGCGAGATGCACCGTTTTCTGCCGGCACTCGCCGCCGACCTCGGTGCCGAAGTGGCAGAACTACCTGTCAATCATCGTGCACGCACGATTGGGGAATCGAAATATGGTCTGTCGCGCACTCTGCGCGTGGTTCTGGATCTTCTGACGGTGCGCTTTCTCTCCGGTTACGCGACCCGGCCGATCCACTTTTTCGGATTTCTGGGACTCCCCTCGTTTCTCGGCGGTCTTCTGATGCTGCTATGGCTCGGTTTCGAGCGCCTCTTTCTCGGGGTCGAGTTGGGGAACCGTCCCCTCGTTTTGCTCGCAATCTTTCTTTCGATCACCGGTCTTCAGTTTTTGACGTTTGGCTTGCTTGCCGAAATGATGGCGCGAACTTGGCACGAATCTCAGGACAAGACAGTTTATGTCGTCCGGGAAATCCTTGAGTAGAGCTGGGTTGAGGTGTTGCAGCGTCAGCATTTGCAGGATTACTTCCTGATCAATGGATGCTTTGTCCTGATATCGGTCATCGGATGGCTCTACTGGGGCGATCCGGATTTCCTCGGTGCGACGCAACGGTTTCTGAATCTTGGCGATTGGCGGCCGCTGGTACGCGCCTTTTCCAACTTTTCTCTCTATGGATTCTACGCGCTGTTCGTGGCAGCGTTTCTTCGGAGCTATCGGAGCTATCGGAGGTCGGACCTCCAGAGTCGTCGCGTCGTTCAGGCCTACCTGGTTGCCGAAATCCTGGGTGCCGGAATCATCGCCCGATCGCTGAAGATGGTACTCGGTCGCGCGCGGCCGGATGCCGGTCTTGGAGATTCGTTTTTCGGATTTGAGTGGAGTCCGCAATTCCACGCCTTTCCTTCGGGGCATACAGTGGATATCTGGATCTGCGCTTTTTTCGCCGGGATCCTGATCCCTCGTCGCTGGTTCTGGATCGGTTCGGGTCTTGTGGCTGTTCTGGTCAGCCTCAGCCGGATGAGCATGAACGTGCATTGGCCTTCGGATGTTCTCGCAGGCACGGTTCTTGGTGCCGGTGTTTCGCTGTTGGTCGCGCGTTATTGGTTAGGTTCCGACGGCGCGGTTCCGGTCGCGGGCGATTCAAGCGAGATGAGTGCGACACCACCGCTTTGAAACTGAATCCGATAGGGTCCGAATGCATCCACCTTGTTTTTCTTCGTGAAAACCCAATCTCCTTCTCGCGGCGGGCGTCTCGGAGTGATCTTCTCCCGGTAAATCGTGAAGCTCGGCATATTGATGCCCCACATCACGATCACCCCTGGGTATTTGCGGGCGAAGCTCGCTGCCTCGACAACCGGCCCTTGCTGCAGCCTTCCCGCGAGCGGCAAGGCTGCCTGAGTCATGACCAGCGTTTGGATCAGACCGAGCATGAGTAATGTATGCCAGGGCGCGATGTTCCTTCGGGTCAGGACAAAAATTGCCAACAGCGCGCCAGCCAAGGTCCAGACTCGGTAACCCGTTGATGCGAGGTCGCGAATGGGGGCCAGCATGGCGGCGGTATAGGGGTGTTTTGTGAAGTATGCCACGACTGCCACGATCTCGGGGAGGACGGGCAGGACCAGCAAAAGTGCTGCCGCCGGCCCGAGAAGCAGCCAGTGCCGCGCGAGAGGCGATCGAGCTTTAGCCATGAGGAGAAACAAGGGCACGCTTCCATAGAGAAGGTAGTGGGGCAGCTGGGTTGAGGAAAAGGAAAAGATCGCAAAGACGACACCGAACCAGATCCAGAGGAAGCGGTCGAGGGGCTGTGAACGCATGGCGCGTATGCGGCTGAAGGCGACAAGCAGCAATCCGGTGAAAGGCAGGTACATCCACAGGAGCATCGGCAGATAATAGAAGATCGTGCCCCCGTGGTTTTCCATGGTTTGCGTAAAGCGACCCACGTTATGCTTGAGGAAAAATCCGTCGATGAATGCTTGGCCCTGTGCTTGATATTCGAGCAGGTACCAAGGGCCTGCGATGCCGATCAGAATCAGCCACCCCCGCCAATGGACGGCGCCGCTCAACCATTCTCTCCATTGCCGAAAAGAAGCGTAGAATACGGCGCTGATGCCAAGCGGCAAGGCGATGGCCACCGGCCCTTTGGTCAGGAACCCGAGACCCATCCAGAGGAAGATTCGGTCGAGAATTCTTTTCTCGGGCCTCTCCCAGTAACGATAGATATCCAGCAGCGTGAGGGTCAGCCAGAGGTTGAGCAGGGCGTCAGCGGACGCGGTTCGTCCGATGATCCACACAATCAGGGAAAGGCTCATGATCAGAGCACTGGCGAGCCCGCCACCTGCAGGTAGCCTTGGCTTGGCGAAACGGTAGACGACCAGAACCCAAAGGGTGGCTGCGACCGCCGAGGGCAGACGATAGGCCCATTCGACGGAACCCCAACTCGCAACCGAAGCTGCCTGTAACCAATAAATCAGGATGGGTTTATCGAAACGAACGGCGCCGTTCAGGTAAGTGGTGATGAAATCCCCACGCTGCAACATCTCCCAGGTCGCGGCGCTGAAAGCACCCTCGTCGAGATCGAAGAGGGGGGCATTGCCGAGGCCTAGGAAGAAAGTGACGGCGAGCACGGGTAGAAGAATCCAGTCATTCTCCAGAAGGCCCGTCCACTTCTGTGGCGAGGGCATTCCTTGCGCAATGGGGTTCTCTTCATTCATGCCGAATCTTTCAAATCCACGACGTCCACGGAAATTTTCGGAGATTGCACTCAAGGGTCCGGGCGTATCCAACGGAAAAGCATATTGATCGGGACGTGGGAAGCCGGCCCGCCCGAACAGGTTGATCGTCCGCCTCCAGTTGCGCATAGGATGCCCCGGAACCATATCGAGTGGAAACAGCCCGAAAAGAGAGCTTGCGTCTTTTCTGTGAGCATAATTCTCCGTCATTCCGGCAATGGAACCGCCGCGCGACGCGCATCGGGATTCTGCGCTTGAGGAATATCACTCTTCCGGGTCCACATTCGCGGCTTTTCTGATAGGCAGAATCTTTACGGAAGGGTCGTTGTCTCGAGGGGCGGCGAATATTTGAGATCGGAGCTTTCTTGCCGATCCTGTCCGGAGGGAGTCGCGAGTTGATTCACAAATTACGCAGCTATGTTTTTCCTTTTATCCTGCTGTTGGTCATCGGCAGCGCCTTGTTGACGTATTATGTCTCCTTCGGATTCCTCTGGCCGTTGATTACCTTCGGCGCTTTGCTGTTGGTCTGCGCATACGATCTGACTCAAAAACGTCATAACATTTTGCGGAACTATCCCTTGCTCGGGCACCTTCGCTTTATTCTTGAAGACGTCGGACCCGAACTGCATCAGTATCTGGTCGAGAGCAATACGGATGGCAAGCCCTTCAATCGGGACGAGCGTTCCCTGATGTATGAGCGAGCCAAGAATCTTCCGGCCGAGAAACCTTTCGGCACCGAGCTGGACGTCTACAAGGAAGGCTATTCGTGGATTACGCAATCGTTGGCGCCGATACCGCCGGTGGCTGATCCCGCAAGGAACCTGAGAACTCTGGTCGGAGCGGAACGTTGCGCCCAACCCTACGACGCCTCTGTGTTCAACGTCTCTGCAATGAGTTTTGGTGCGCTCGGGGCACGAGCCGTGCGAGCCATGAACGCAGGAGCGCGCAAGGGAGGCTTCGCGCATAATACGGGCGAGGGTGGCCTGTCTTCGTATCATCGTCAGGAAGGTGGCGACATCATCTGGCAAATCGGTACCGGTTATTTCGGCTGTCGCAGCGATCAGGGAACCTTCGACAAGGAGATGTTTGCCGAGCAGGCATCTGTGGATCAGGTGAAGATGATCGAGATCAAGCTCTCTCAGGGTGCCAAGCCGGGGCACGGGGGCGTTCTCCCCGGGGCCAAGGTGACCAAGGAAATCTCCGAGGCCCGTCGGGTCCCACAAGGTGTTGAGTGCATATCACCACCCGGCCATAGCGCTTTTTCTTCGCCCATAGGTTTGCTGGAATTCGTGGCGCAATTACGTGAGCTCTCGGGGGGTAAGCCGGTCGGTTTCAAGTTGTGCGTTGGCGATCCGCGGCAGGTTTTCGCCTTGGGCAAGGCCATACACGAGACGGGGTTGCTGCCGGACTTCATTACCGTGGATGGCGGCGAGGGCGGCACCGGTGCTGCACCCATCGAATTCTCGGATCACCTCGGAGTCCCCCTGCGTGAGGGGCTTGTTCTTGTGCAAAATATGTTGGTCGGCGTCGGAGTGCGCGACCAGCTGAAGGTGGCTGCGAGTGGCAAGCGTATCAGCGGGTTCGAGATTGCAGGGGCGATGTCGATGGGTGCTGATTGGTGTAATTCGGCGCGCGGCTTCATGCTGTCGGTTGGATGCATTCAGGCGCAGCAGTGCCACACCAATGCCTGTCCGGTTGGCGTCGCCACGCAGGACAAGTTGCTGCAACGTGCGTTGAACGTCGAGGACAAGGCCGACCGTGTCTTCCACTTTCATCGGAATACAGTAGAGGCCCTGGCTGCGGTTACCGGGGCCGCGGGGCTGGAGCACCCGTCGGGCTTTACCCCGGACCATCTCTGGTGGCGGATGGCGATGAATGATGTTCGTCCGATGAGTCGGATGTATGATTTCTACGAAGCCGGCCAGCTCCTGGAGGGCAATGCCGGGCCAGTTTTGCAACGCTTCTGGGATTCGGCCGAAGCCGCACACTGGTAGTCTTTCCTTTTCAGGGTTGGCGCGTGGATCGGAGGCCGTCTCCCTTCGATAAGGTTGTCTGCCGGCCCGCATGCTTTGCCGATTTTCATGGAGTTTGTTTCTCGGGCGAATCCTTTTGGAGGAACTCGGCGGCGCGAACCGCACGTTTGGCGTGGCCGACTCCCTTGAAATGAAGCCCGTCGGATCCGAAATCGGATGAGGAAAATCCGGAATCAAAGTCGAGAATCTCGTGCGGCTCCCAATGGGCACGAATCGCCTCGTTGAATCGACTCCTTGCTCCCGATGGTTCCTTTTGGTCGAAGCGTGGCGGGAGGAGGGCGACGAAGGACTGTGCGCCGTTTTTCCGGGCCGTTGCGACGAGTGCCTCGAGCTGGTGGATGCGTACGCGAATATCCTCGTCCAGATGTCCGGGCCGCAGGTATGGCAGGTCGTTGCTTCCCAGAGCGAAGACAATGGCATCCGGTTTTTCCTCGAGAGCGTTCGCAAGAAGAGTCGCGCCCGACTGGTCTGGCCACAGGCTATCGATCCGGGCCCCGTTGGCTGAGTAGTTGGTGGTCGCAAACGCCGAGTTCAGGATCTCCTCGGCAACCCAATGGCACCAATTGGAGGGCCAGACGTTGGTGCTGCCGACAGTGTTGGAATCACCGATACAGGCCAATTCAAGCATGCCATCGCCATTGTTGTCCTCGAAGCGAAGTGTTTCGGGCTCGACGCGGTGCACGCGAAAGGAATCTTTCTCAGTGTCCAGACCGACCAACGCATAGTTGGCGTCTCCCGGGTGTTGCTCCCACAGCCGAGCCACTTTCCGAGGGGGGATTTGCGCTATTTGTGGAGGGGTCCGGAGCTTGTGGGCAATCCGTGCCTCGCTGCGCGGGGAGCCCGACTGAATTTTGGGCTTGGCGGGGTCCTGGATGTCGAGAAGAAAGGTGTGGTCGCCCCCAGTGTCAGCCTTGCTCAGAACGACAAGGAGTTCTCCGATCTGGTCCAGTTTCACGATTTTTCCCTCACCGGGCAGCGTGATGATTTTGCGCAGGGTGTCCGGCTCTCGTGTGCGCAGGAAGATTTCTCGCTGGGCGCTTTCGGTGGCGATGAAAGTTCCGGTGGCCGCAGGGTGGAGGGCACTGACGGTTTGACCAACTTCTGCCTGATCCACAATGCGGGGCAATTCGGGACGCGAAATATCGAAGACTACGTATTCCGCACCCGCATTATTTGTCAGACCCAGATAGGCATATGCTGCCGACACTTCCATGACACGAACTGGCGCCTGTATGGTCTCGGGATTCGGCTCGGGCGACGCTCTGGCAGGACGCGGCAGAAAAACCAAAATCAGCCCGAGCAGCAGCATTCCGGCTATCCGCCAATGGGTCCAGAGTAGCCTTTGGGATGGCCTCTCAAGACCGTTGATTGCGGCGGGCGAGCGGCTTGCTGATTGGGCCCGGCCTGAGTGGATTGGGTATCTCATGAAATGCGGGAATCTGCGTTGCCGATATCACGGCGCCAACCGGACCAGAAGAGTCGTTTTCATCTTGCCCGTGGTGCTCGATCTCCGAAAGTCGAGGTGATGCCCTCAGGGGTGAGGGGCAGAGCCCGGGCTTTGCTCCGATCGAAGGGGGTGGCCACCTGCCTCAGGAGGTTTCAAATGCGGCAATCAGTGGCGAGGGAGTTGCGGTGCTGACCACCCAAAGCTGATGAATCGCACGGGTCGAGGCTACATGCAGGGCACGCCGGGCGCGTGGTGTGTCCGGATAATGGGTCGCATTGACGTCGAGTAAAATGACGTAATCAAATTCGAGACCTTTGCAGGGTTCCAGCTCGGTGATCTCGATTCCGGGTGAGAAGGTGAAGTTGAAGTCGCGAATCAGACGAATTTTCGATACTTCCGCTCGCTCGAGGCCGGCATGATAGGCCGCGCTGATTTCCGGGGATGGGGTGATGAGCGCGACAGTCGCCATCGGCTCGCTGCTGCGCAGGGCATCGAGCGCCTCTGCAAGAAAAAAGACACAGGCGCCGGTATCGTCGAATCGGAAAAGCTCGACCGGTGGTCCCTGACGACTGCTGGGCGGGACCTCATCGTCTTCCCGAAGGTCGCCGAGTACGTCGAAGGCGAATTTTGTGACCTGAGCGGAGGAGCGGTAATTGATTTTCAGGGTCTCGACTTCCTGACCTTTGACACCCAAATGCTGCAGGAAGTCGGTCCAGGAAACGAATCCGCTGTTCTCGACGATATGTTGCTGGGTGTCGCCAGCCAGCGTGATGCTCCCACGTCGGTCGAGACACCCCAAAAGAACCTGCACCTCGAGCGGCGAGAAGTCCTGCACCTCGTCGACCGCGATGTGGCGCAGGCGGAGAGGGCGACGGCCCTTGGCGCGCAACGGACCGACGCGCAACTGCCAGCAGCGAAGCAACAAGGTGTCGTCCTCGGCATCGATCTCGGCGTCCTTGGATTCGCCGGAAAGGTAGTCCTGCAGCGCGCTGATATGGTCGCGGTTCCATCGGACAACTCGTTCGAGTTCGCTGTCGGAAAAGGCGTCGTTGCCGAATTCATCACGGATTTCGGTGAGCAGTTCCAGGTTGGTCAGAACGGTCGCCCAGTCGTCGATGGCCTGCTCGACCGTTGGTGCCGCCTCCGTTCGCTCGATATGTCTCTCGAGCGCTGCCCCCATGATCGGGTGCAGCTTCGCGCGGATGACCACGCCGGGGGTATCTTCGCGTTCTTTATCCGGGAATTGCGGAAAATGGC
Organism: Candidatus Binatia bacterium; assembly: GCA_029248525.1. NCBI lineage: Bacteria > Candidatus Binatota > Binatia (SeqCode) > Binatia bacterium. Next base: position 17,423 of record JAQWJE010000033.1, on the reverse strand, counting down.
GCCTGCGCACGCCTCGCTCCCAGAAGCGATAGGTGGTGGGCCGCACCTCGTGCAACCCGAGCGACGGGAGTACGTGCCGCACGTAGCTTCGTAGCGCCTCGGAGAACATCACGATCAGGGTTTCGGGCCCGTCGATTCGCGGCTCGTCGTAGGCGAGAAAAGCGACACGATGCAGCGCAACCGTCGTCTTTCCCGAGCCGGCCGTCCCGCGAATGACAAGGAAGCCGCTCGATGGTCGGGTGATCAGTTCATATTGCTCGGGATCAATCAGCCCGGTGATCTCGGGGAGAAAACGGTCGCTGCGCCCGGCCGCACCGGGTGAAGCCGTTCCGAGTTGCGCCCCGGCAGTGTTGCTGCCGTGGGCGCGAATCGCGGCGGCTTCCCCGCCTGCCAGTCGAGGTGCTGCCTGATCGCGCTCCTGCCATTGCTCGGGCGCCGCGGGGTCGCTGAAGAAATCACCTTCCGGGGCCTGAATCCTTCGCAAGGCACCCTCCTGAATGCCGACCATCCGGCGGGTGACGATCTCGCCGATCCGCTCCCGGCCGGCGATCTCTTCGTCGTAATCCTCGCCCTGCCGATAGCTGTAGAAAAGACGCGCAATCGGTGCGTCTCGCCACGCAACAATGCGCAGCCCATGTTCCACACAGCTGGTTCGACCAATGCAGAGGTCCCACTCCTGGTCCTCCTCACGGAGACGGAGATGACCGAAATATGGTACGTCCGGGTTCAGAGCTTCGACTTCGCGCGCTGCTTTCATCTGGTCCAGGAGCGAAGACTGGTGATGCCACTGCTCCAGCAGGGCGGCTCGATCCTTGTCCTCCTCGCCGGAACTCAGAAGGGCACGAATACGATCAAGTTCTTCGAGAACTTTCTTTTCGCGGTCGTATGGACTGGTCGTGGCGCGGGCTTCGCGTGCATCGAGCCCCTCGCGGACGGTTGCCAAAAGCTCCAGCTCTTCTTTGATGATGGGGTTGTTCAAGGGAATCTTTCGTGGCCAGCAAGGCGAAATCGCGCGTCGCCGATCAATGCATAGCAGAGCAAATGGTCAACTGGCTTTGGCATCGAAGTGGGCTGGCGGGAACTCCCGACAGCGGCCGTCCTGCCAACGCGCGTATTGCTCGGGATGGTAATGCGGTTCGTCCTTCAGATTGAGGTAGACCAACCAGCATACATCCTCAAGACCACGGGCGTCGATGTGTGTGGCGGCCTCCGCGAGAACCTGATCCCGAGACACCTCCTCTGTGGACATGCGCAGACCACCGCCGGCGGGTGTATCGAGAATCATGAACTTTGCGGCACCCTTCGCGGAGTTCCAGGCAGGCCATTGCGGCAGTTTCTGATCGCGCCCCCGGCCTGGTCGGCCGGTGTAGGCAAACTCGGCCCAATAGGATTGCATATCGCGGGAGAGGATCAGACGGCCCGGTCGGTTCTCTTCGTTAAAGAGCAATCCCGCGAGGTCATCTTCCGGGAAGACTCCGGTGAGAAAGGTTGTCTCGAGACCGTGAGCTGCCCCGACGAGCAGGGCGAAGTTGCCGAGAATATTATCCGGCTCCTCATCCCAATCCCAACGGTAGGCAAAGGAGGTTCCTCCGCCTGCGGTGACCCAGCGGTTGGGATCATCGGCACCGCGGCTCTTCCAGCCGAGCGCCCGATATTTTGAGAAAAAGCGGTACCGGTCTTCGTCCTTGGCGCGATAGAAGACTCCGAAATGATCGTCGACCAGCTCCGGGCTCAGGGCGAGCCAGAGATTGTTCTCGTCGCGATTGGTCCCGGCGATCATCGGGACTTGATGGAAATCCCCTCCGGCCAACGCGCCTGCGATGCCTGCTCGAGGCAGAACGGTTCCATCCTCGATCATGATTGGCAGGCGGGTCCGGTTCTGATCGTAGTCGAGAATCAATTCGTCGGGGCTTCGCGAGCGCAGGAAGGCGGCGATCTCCTTGTGATTCATAGTCTTAGCCTTGTCGATGGCGGCGCTGCGACTATCGGCGAGTCCTTCGCCCTGAAGCCAGTAGACAAGCATATCGTTGCTGGTCCCCGCGTTATCGCCGGTCCTTGTCGGATAAACGATACTGGCTTCGCGTGGGCTGAAGCTGGTGGTGTAACCACTTTGCGCAATTGCTCCGTGGAATAGCCCTCTGGACATAGGCGAAACCAGCAGCGCAAAAGTATTCAAACCGCCGGCAGACTCGCCAAAGATGGTCACCCGATCCGGGTTGCCACCAAAATTACGGATATTATCCTGCACCCATTCCAGCAGGGCCACCTGGTCCAGAAGTCCGAAGTTGCCGGAGCGGTCGGTAGCGTCATCGCCTTGATCCCAGAGAGCTTCCTGATGGAACCAGCCGAGGCTGCCCAGCCGATAGTTGAAGCTCAGCATCACCAAGTCAAAGCGTTCCGCCATCTCGCTGAAGTCGTAAGATCCGCCATGCCCCGAAGTGTTGCCCCCGCCATGGATCCACACCATCACGGGCAGGCCTTCGGCAGGAACGATCTGCGGCGTCCAGATATTCAAAAAGAGACAATCCTCCGAGCCGAAGACCTTGCCGATGGATTTCTCGGGGGCGCCGCCCATCCACGAACCCTTCTGCAAGCAAGCGCTTCCCGTCCGGGTTGCGGTGCGCTCCCCAGCCCATGCGGGCATGGGTTCGGGGGCTCTCCAACGCTGCTCGCCGATGGGCGCGGCCGCGTAGGGAATCCCCAACCAGCCAAGCGCACCGTTGCTGGCGCGGTAGCCTATAACCTCGCCCTGTTTTGTGATTCGTTTCGTCGCAGGATCCGTCGGGTAGGGCGCCTCGGTGTGCCGGGTGCATCCGCTCAAGGCAATGACGATCATCAGGACCCTTGCTGCGACGCTGTAGGTGCCAAACATGCTGGTTTCTCCTTGAAAGTCTGCGCAGAAGAGCCACGCATCTCTCCGAAACGAATCTACGGGTTGGAAATAATGGTTTGGAGTGCGACTGACGGAAAATTTGCCGATCGCGCCCCTCTGGAGTCTACGCCAGGTCGCGCTCTTCTGCCATGTCGCGCAGTTTGTTCTTGGCGACCTTGTCGAGCAGGGCACGCGGGAATTCCTCGACAACCCAGGCCGCCCTCGGCACCTTGAAGTCTGCCAGGTTTTCCTTGCATGCCGCGATCAGATTCGCGGATAATTCATCGTCGGCCGGCGCGTCGGGTGTCTTGATCACAAAAGCCACTGGAACCATGTCGAGCATCTCATGGGAGCGCCCCACGATAGCGATATCCGCAACACCAGGTACGGCGCGGCAGACGTCCTCGACTTCCTTGGCAGATACATTCTCTCCGCCAACTTTGAGGGCATCCTTGTCGCGGTCACAATAATAGAAGCAACCCTCGTCTCCGAGTCGCACCATGTCGCCGGTTTTGAACCAGCCGTCTTCGGTGAAGGCACTCGCCATGGCTTCGGGGTTGTCGTAGTACTCGAGGAATAGCTGGATGCCGCGGGTGCCGCGGACCCACAGTTCGCCAATCGAACCATCGTCGCAGAGCTCACCTGTCTCCGTATTGACGATGGCGTACTCGTAGCCTGGAGTCGGTTTTCCCATCGTGCCGTTCGGGTAGGTTTGTTGCGAGTCGCTTCGTGTCGCGTGAATCACCGTCTCGGTCATTCCCCAAAAGGGAGCCACACGCATCTTGAGCCACGCTTCGAGCTCCGGCATCACGAGACCAAATGCACCGACCTTGACTGTGTGGTCGGGTACCGGCTCACCCGCGACCGCTTTGAACACAAACGGGATCAGCGAGATATGGGTCACGGAATGTTTGGCGATGACTTCCCAGAATCGACTCGCAGAGAATTTCGGCTGAAGCACGATCGTGCCACCGACGCCCAGCGTGCTCCACATCGACCAGCTCTGCGCATTTACGTGAAAGAACGGCAGGTAGATCAGATAGGTGTCGTCGGTGGTCATCTCTATATTCAGCGAACCCTGTCGACCGGCCCAGAGTGCATTGGCATGCGTATGAACAACCGCCTTGGGACGAGACGTCGTGCCCGAGGTGAACATGATGCCAACGGGCAGCATGGGCTCGGGTTCGCGGGTTGGGGCATCGGCTGCGTTTCCGAAGAGCGAATCGAAAAGCGGGAGGCCATGCGTCGCCTCAGCTTCGGTGGGGGCAATGCCGCTGTTGTCTTCAGTGACGACAATCCAGCCAAGTTCCGGCGCATGTTTTTGCACGAGGGCGGCATATTGCGGCTGGGTGATCGCTCCGACGCATTGTGTGTGGCTGGCGAAATACTCGATCTCGGCCCCGACCGAGCGGGTGTTGGTCGTTACGCCGACGGCACCGACCTTGGCGCACGCATACCAGGCGAGCACCATTTCGGGGCAGTTGTCCGCATGAATCAGGACCTTGTCTCCGACGCCAACGCCTTTTGCTTTTAGTCCGGCCGCGATCTGCGACGTTTCGTCATCGAAACGTTTGTAGGACCATTGACGGTCGAGACCGTCCTTCGGCTCCCAGATCAGGACCGGGTGGTCCGGTTTCTGCTCGGCCCAGTGGCGAAGAAGCCAGGGAATATCCTGGCCAGCAAATTGAAACCGCGCGAGACGTTGTGCGTCGAACATATTTTAACTCCGTTTGGTCCAGCGCAGGCTGTTTGCCTGGCCGATAATGATCAAGATCAGGGCGAGGATGAATCTGGGGTCGCCCGCGTTAGTCCACGGGTCGACGGGGAAGGCCAGCGTCTTTTGCATCGCGCCGACCTTGTACTCATGCGGACCGAGAAATTCCGGATTACCGGCGATCTCGATCATGTCGCGGCGGCTTCGGTAGCGCATCAGCGCGGCTCGGGTCCAGTTGTCAGCGCCCTCGAGTCCCCAGATATCCAATGCAGGTGCTGCGGCCTCGCCCATCATGATGGGGTGTGAGGCCCGACTCAAAAGGGCCGGGAACATATAGGCCATATACTCGTTCAGCAGGTCATCAGCGCTCGCATCGGCGGGCATCCCGGGCAGATCGGGTACTGGATCATTGAACTCGATCACGTTGACCATCACGAAATCGTCGCCGGTGTCAGATTCCAGAAAGTTGCGGAGGCGCGCGAGTTGCTCCGGGTTGCGTCCACGTCTTTCCGAGGCTTCCAGAATTGTCGTGATTTCGGTGGCAGTCATCGGACCGCCGAAGGAGGTGTACCAGGTGAAAAAGCCGAGCCATAGGCCGAGAAGAACAAGCCAGAAAATTTTCGGTTGGATCATGCTCTTCTCCTGGAGGCGAGGGACCAGCTCACTCTCCGCTGACGGATTTTTCGTAAGCTTTCACCGCATCCGTGTTGCCGATGATCAGAGGAACCCGCTGGTGGAGGTCATCGGGATCGATGTCGAGGATGGCTTCTTTGCCGGTCGATGCGTATCCCCCTGCGGCTTTGGCGATGAAGGCAAGAGGAGCGGCTTCATAAAGGAGACGCAGCTTGCCATTGCCGGTCTCGCGATCGGCTGGGTAGAGAAAAACGCCTCCCTTGAGAAGGTTGCGGTGGAAATCTGCGACCAGAGAGCCGATATAGCGTGACTTCATTCCGGACAATTCCTCGCCGCCCTTTCCTTTGACCTGGTCGACAAACGCGCGCGTCCCGTCGCTCCAGCTGCCGGAGTTTCCCTCGTTCGCGCTATAGGTCCCGCATTTCTCGGGGATGCGAATATTGTCGTGCGAGAGCAGGAACTCGCCGATCGATGGATCGAGGGTAAATCCATGTACCCCGTGGCCTGTGGTATAGACGAGCATCGTGGACGAGCCGTAAATGATATATCCGGCTCCCGCGAGCTCCGAGCCGCGCCGCAAAAGATCACTGTCGTTGCCAGTGCTTCCGGCATCCGAGCGGCGGCGATGGATCGAAAAGATGGTGCCGATGCTCACGTTGACGTCGATATTGCTGGAGCCGTCGAGCGGATCGAAGGCGACCGCATATTCTCCCGGCACATGAGGGGCCTCGACGCCTACGGAGGTGTCGTCTTCCTCGGATGCCATAATCGCGACATTTCCCGAGCGGCGCAGGATTTCGATGATGGTTCGATTGGAAAAGAGGTCGAGTTTCATGACCTCCTCACCTTGAATATTGGTGCGCCCGGCGACCCCGAGGATGTCGGCAAGACCGGCCATATTCACTTCGGCCGAGATGATTTTTCCGGCGACAGCCAGTTGGTTCAACAACTCGGAGAAATCACCGGTAGTTTCCTCACCCGTCCGCTTCTTATGCTCGCGTTCTTCGAGCTGAATCTTGTGGGTGAGAGTTTTGCCAATCTGGGAGTTTGCCATGGGTTTGCCTTTCGCGGCTGAGCCGAGGCTCAGCTCTCGCCTTCGGATTCAAGGAATCTTTCCGCATCAATTGCCGCCATACAGCCGGTACCTGCCGCGGTGACTGCCTGGCGGTAGGTGGAGTCCTGCACGTCTCCGGCGGCGAAGATACCGGGGATATTGGTTTTGGTACTCTTGGCCTCGGTGATCAGGTAGCCGACGTCGTCCATGTCGAGCTTGCCTCCGAAAATGGCGGTATTGGGCTGATGGCCGATCGCCATGAAAACACCATCGGTTGCGGTTTCGCTTGTTTCGCCGGTGTTGGTGTCCTGCAGCATGACTCCGGTGACGCCGCTTTCCTTGGTGCCAAGGATTTCGGTAATGGCCGAGTTCCAGACGAATTCGATCTTTTCATTCGCCTGCGCTCGCTCCTGCATGATTTTGGAGGCGCGCAATTCGTCCCGTCGATGGACCACGCGAACCTTGCTGGCAAAGCGTGTCAGGAAAAGAGCTTCTTCCATCGCTGTGTCGCCGCCGCCGACGATCAGGACATCCTTGTCCTTGAAGAAAAACCCGTCGCAGGTCGCACATGCCGAGACGCCGAAGCCCATCAGCTCCTCTTCCGACGGGAGACCCAGCAATTTCGCGCTCGCGCCGGTCGAGATGATCAATGTCTCGGCCAGGATGGGATCGCCACCTTCGACTTCGAGTTTGAAGGGGCGTGCGCTTGTGTCCACCGAGACCACGCTGGCCGTGACGTAGCGGGTGCCGAAGCGCTCGGCCTGCTTGCGAAACAAATCCACCATCTCCGGTCCCATGACTCCGTCGGGGAACCCGGGGTAATTTTCGACGTCGGTTGTGATGGTCAACTGGCCGCCGGGTTGAGACCCGTCGACGACAATCGGATCGAGATTGGCACGAGCGGCGTAGAGCGCTGCTGTCAGACCGGCCGGGCCGGAGCCCAGAACGACGACCTTATGTGATTCGGACATCTTTTACTTCTCCTAGGGGGTCGCGGGTGCCGGCTTTTTGTCGGCGGGTTCCGCAGGGAATTTCTCAAAATGAAGACAATCGTCGATACTGCGACGGACGGGCTTTCGATACTGTACCTTTGGCCACCCGATAGGAAGCATGGCGCAACTCGGTTGTTCGGGCGGAAGGCCCAGAAAGGGGTCGAGGTCGTCCCGGAAAGCTTGGGTGAGCGTGGTCAGCGACGCTCCAAGTCCGACGGCTCGACAGGCGAGAAGGATGTTCTGGATCGCGGGGAACAGACCTTCTTTTTGCTCCTGTCCGCGTCGCGTCCATCCGGCAACGAAAAGAAGAACCGGCGCCTCATGCAGGTGCTCGGCCAGATAAAGAGCGCCTTCGAGAATTTTGCGGCGAGACTCCGCGTAGCCCGGCTTCTTCGCGGCTTCCAATCCGGGGGCGATATAGTTGTCGAAGGTTTTCCGGTACCGCTCGGCCACCCAGGCCCGACGTTCCGGTTCGGTGACAGCGATAAATGTCCAGGGCTGGCGGTTTCCTCCGGACGGAGCAAACGTCCCCGCCTCACAAACCTTGCGGATCAATGAGTGGGGGACGGGCTCTGTTCGGAGACGTCGGATGGCGCAGGCGGTTCGAATCCCCTCCAGAAGGGGGACCTCTTCGCCAATCCGGGCGATGTCGATCGGGTCGGTCATCGCCATCGCGAAAGCTAGGCCTTCGCGATGTACCCCTTGGCCTCGAGGTAGGCGATGCAGGCTGCGACGCTCTCTTCGAGAGCAAGTTCGCCGGTCTTCAACGTGAGCTCTGCGTTCTCCGGTGCTTCGTAAGGAGCCGAGATTCCGGTGAATTCGGGGATCTCTCCCGCACGCGCCTTTTTGTAAAGGCCCTTCACGTCACGCTTCTCACACTCCTCGAGCGGGCAGTCGACGTGGACTTCGATGAAGTCGCCGTCTTCCATGAGCTCGCGAACGACGTCGCGGTCAGCCCGGTACGGGGAGATGAAAGCGGTCAGATTGACGACGCCGGAGTCCGTGAACAAGTTGGCGACTTCGCCGATGCGACGAATATTCTCCGTCCGATCTTCCGGGGAGAAGCCGAGATCCTTGTTCAGTCCATGACGAACGTTATCTCCGTCGAGGATGTAGGAGACGATCCCGCGATCCCAGAGTGCCTTTTCGAGGGCGACCGCGACGGTGGACTTTCCGGAGCCGGAGAGACCCGTAAACCACATCGTGCAGCCACGGTGTCCGAGCTTTTTCTGACGAGCTTCCCGGGACACGTCGCCGGGATGCCATACAATATTTTTAGCTTTGGGTTCATTAGCCATGCGAAAAACCTAGTAATCAGGTGTCCGACTGTCAAAAAACCCATTTTCCGCAACGGTCGCGCAGGAAACTGGATGGTGAGAGCTCGTCAGAGAGAGTAGGGTGGGAACAACCCGTATCGGCAAGGGTTTTATTGGATCCAAGAGGCTTCCTCATGCAATTCACGTCGCAGAATGAAGGATTTTCCGGCGCCCCGGCGCTTCCATGGCTGCTACTCGAGCCGCAACGTGCCTTTTGCGAAATGCTCTCACTCGTCCCCGCGTTGCCCATGCTGGCTGGCGCGCCTCGCGGAGATGGACACCCCGTCGTGGTTCTTCCGGGCTTCATGGCGGACGACGGATCGACGATCGCCCTGCGCGAATTCCTCGCGCGCATCGGCTACGATGTCCACGGATGGGGGTTTGGTCGAAACCTCGGTCCTCGCGACCAACTGTCCGAGCGGCTCGAGGCCCGAATCTCCGAGTTGCATCGTGGATCCGGCCGACGGGTCTCTCTGATCGGGTGGTCGCTGGGCGGCGTCTACGCTCGGGAGATCGCCAAATGGATCCCCGATCCCATCCGATCGGTCGTGACTCTGGGCAGCCCCTTCGGCGATATATCGCGGGGGACCAACGTCACCCGAATGCTGGATTGGCTGCGCCCGAACGCCCCTTTGCATTGGGACCCCGGCATGGTGGCGGCCCTGCGCAAGCCGCCTCCGCGTCCATCGACCGCTATCTATTCCCGGACCGACGGCGTCGCGCATTGGAGAGCTTGCTGCGAACCGGACACCGATCATACGGAGAATATCGAAGTCCCCGGTAGTCACTGCGGCCTCGGGTTCAATGCGCTGGTCTTTTTGGCAATTGCCGATCGATTGGCCCAGCCGGAGGGAACCTGGGAACCCTTTCGCCGCTCGGGCTGGGAGACGCTCCTCTACGGATAAGCTCGCTGTCGGCGATCAAGGCGACGGCATCAGGTCCGCGGGGCGATGTAGACCAGCCATTCTGCGGCGTCATAGAGTTCGAGGCCGTTCCAGGCGGGGAGCAGAGCGGGCTCGTCAAACCCGCTCTCACGCAGAGTCCCGGCGAGGTCGGCTGGCTGGTAGGTTTGGTCATTAAGCTGCATTTCACTGAGTTGGCCCGTCGCGAGGTCGATGGTGTGGAAGCGCTCGGTGGAGAGTTGCTGGGCGTCATCCCAAAAACGCTCGCCAAGGTGCAGGAACGCCGATTCGCCCCAGATCCCGCTGTCGTCGGTAAACCACCAATTGGTATCGGTCTTGTCGACTTTCGCGGGGTCGAGCATTTCGAGCAACAACTGTCCGCCCGGCACGAGAAGTTTGTGGACCGCGCCCAGAATCGCCGCGGCTTCGGACCGGGGAAATACGCCCAGCTGTCCGTAGAGCAGAATCGCGGCATCGAATTTTGCCTCGGCAAGGTCCAGACTTCGGATATCCTGTTGCTTGAAGTTGCAACGCGTCTCCACACCCTCGCTGGCGGCGAGCGAGCGGGCGTATGCAATCGAGGTCGGCGCGAAATCAACGCCAGTGACATGCACGCCGCGCTGCGCGAACTCGACGGCATAGAGCCCCGGGCCGCAGGTCAGGTCGCAAAGGCGATCACCGGCCTTGAGATCCAGGCGATCGCAGATCCAGTCGACCTGTCTTGCTCGCTCTGCGCTGATCCGGGAGGCGGCCCCATGCGAATCATCGAGGTGTTCCTGCAGCATCCGAGCCCCGAAGGCCGGGTCGGCCCAGGGCAGGTTGCCCTGATACTTCCATGCCTCGGGGAGCGGGGCACGCTGATAGATCTTGCGGAGGCTCTCGTGAAATCGAGTCGCGGATTTGTCGGCCATTCAGTTCTTGCTCAATTTATCTGCGACCAGCAAAATCGTGTCAATATAAGGATCGGAGCGATTATATTGCCAGAGGACAGCGCGTTTTTCCTTTACGGAAATGCCCGGTTTCCAGCCGTTTTCACGAAGAAAATGCATGGTCGAGTGGATTGCATCGGGAGCTTCATAGAGGCTGACTCGACCATTCTCGTTCCCGTCCTGAGCGAAGCGCAGATAGCTTGAGGGCAGGAATTGGGGCAGGCCAAATGCCCCTGCGCTCGAGCCGCGGATGCCTGCCGGGTTGATGCCAACCTTGGCTCCGAGGCGGAAGATGGCCAGCACCTCGGGGTAAAAAGTTGCCTGCAGGTAGGCGGCGCGCTCGCGCGCGATGCGCTCGATTTCTGCGGGCGAATAATCGGCTGCTTCCTTGATTTTCAGGCGTTTGATGTTCTCCGCCAGATTGCCGGGTTCGTTGACCATGGCCAACCGCGACAATTGGCGCAGAGCAACGCGGTTTCCGGTATACGCGCCGCAGCGGGTTTCGATATAAAGGATTGCGGCAACGACGTCGGGGTCGACGCCATGCTCGCGACCGAAGGTTTCGAAGTCGCGGGCGTAGCGCTGGCGGCACCGGTGCGCCGCGGCGAGGCTTTTGCGGCCGAGAAAGTCCCGGTAGCTGCGCTTGCTCTCTCCCACGACCAAAGCGTATTCGACCCCGTCGAAGCGGCCGACCCGTCGATCCTGATAGGCCGCGCGGACCTTTGCCGCAGGGATGCCGTCGTTTATCAATTGTCGGGTCAGGTAGGACCAGGTCTCGGCTTGCTTGGCTGAACTTTGGCTGAAAGCCGGCCATGGCCACAGGCAACCGACCGCGATGGCCATAACGATCAGCAAGCCTGTTCGGGAGCGTTTCGCGAAGGCCGGGGGCTCGGCTTCTCGCGAGGCCCGTGTTCGCCTTGGTTGCGGTTCGCTATTCAAAAGCGCCCAAGCCGGTGATGTCACGTCCAAGAGTCAGGCGGTGGATGTCTTCGGTTCCTTCGTAGGTGTTCACGGTCTCCAGATTCATCATATGGCGCATGATCGGATAGTCATCCGTGATGCCGTTGGCTCCATGGATATCGCGGGCATTGCGGGCGATCTTGAGTGCCCACGATACGTTATTCATCTTGGCCAACGAAACCTGCTCGTGCCGCATTTTGCCACTATCCTTGAGGCGCCCGAGTCGCCAGGAAAGAAGTTGCGCCTTGGTGATTTCGGCGAGCATCTCGACCAGCTTGGCCTGCACCAACTGGTAGCCGCCAATGGGCTTCGCAAAGACGGTGCGACTTTTGGCATAGTCGAGCGCCGATTCGTAGCAGGCCAGAGCGGCACCGATGGCTCCCCAGGAAATTCCGTATCGAGCCTGTGTGAGGCAAAGCAGGGGGGATTTCAACCCGCCGGAAGCCGGCAGGAGGTTTTCTTCCGGGATAAAGCAATCTTCAAAGATCAACTCGGATGTGATCGAGGCCCGCAGGCTCCATTTGCCATGCATCAGCGGCCGTTCGAATCCCGAGCGCTCTTTCTCGACGAGGAACCCGCGGATGGTGTCCCGGCCATCTTCCTCGAGTTTTGCCCAGACGATTGCGATATCAGCGATGGATCCATTGGTGATCCAGCGTTTGGTCCCGTTTAGGACAAAGCCGCCGTCCTGTCGCGTCGCCCGGGTGATCATTCCCCCGGGATTGGAGCCGTAGTCGGGTTCGGTCAGGCCGAAGCATCCGATGGCCTCGCCGCGAGCCATGGCGGGTAACCAACGCTGCTTCTGTTCCTCGGTGCCGAAAGTCAGAATCGGATACATGCACAAGGAACTCTGGACACTCGCATAGGAGCGGAGTCCGGAGTCGCCGCGTTCGAGTTCCTGCGCCATGAGGCCGTAGCAGACGCTGTTCAGGCCGGCGCCGCCATATTCGACCGGAACCGTCGGCCCAAAACAGCCGAGTTCGGCAAGTCGCGGCGTGAGTTCGGTCGGGAAGGTGCCGGCGTCGAAATGCTTGCGGACGACCGGGAGATACTCCTCATCCACAAACCGGCGGATCGTTGCCTGAACCTGACGCTCCTCTGTGGAGAGGAGATCGTCGATATCGTAATAATCTGTCGGAGAAGAAGCCATGCCCGAATGATAACCTCCTTCCCGCGAGAGGTCACCCCCTGTCGGAGTGCGTTTCAGGCCAGATGCACAAGAATATGGCGGTCGCTGCGGGCGTGGCGATGCTCCCAAAGGAAGATTCCCTGCCAGGTTCCCAGAGCGAGATGCCCTCCGATGATCGGGATCGAGAGCGACGTCGATGTGAGTGCGGCCTTGATATGGGCGGGCATATCATCGGGGCCCTCGGCGGTATGCGTATAGAGTCCGTCTTCCTCGGGCACCAGTCGGTTCATCCAGCGCTCGAGATCGCGCAGAACCGCCGGGTCGGCATTCTCCTGAATCGTGAGGCTCGCGGAGGTATGGGGCACATAAATCGTGCAAAGCCCGTCTTCGGGAGCGGCCTGCGTCACCAGGTCCGTGACCAGCGTGGTGATCTCCTGCAGCCCTTGGCCCGCCACGCCGCAGGCGATCTTGTGTGTTTTGGACATTTGCATTCCGGAGCATAACATAACGAGAGAATTTCGTTCGAGTGTCGCTCGGTATATCCTTCCGCTTGACGGGCGAAAGAACCTCCGAGTAATCTCACGGCATGTCGACCAACCAGTTCTCTCGCCGACGTTTCCTGCGCGGTTCGCTTGCGGCAGCGGGTGCACTTTCCTTTCCGTGGGCTTCGGCCTGCGGGGATTCGACTTCGACGGTACCCCCGCTGCAGGTCGACCCGGAGCGTGCCTGGTGGTTGCAGAATAATTTTGCTCCAGTTGCCGACGAGATTCTGGCGACAGATCTCCGGGTCCGAGGCGCAATTCCGTCCGAACTCTCGGGCCTCTATGTGCGCAATGGCTCCAACCCACAGAGTGGCGATTCTACGCATTGGTTTCTCGGGGACGGAATGCTCCACGGTATCGAGATCGATCGCGGTCGGGTGTCCTGGTACCGAAATCGCTATATCGACACGCCCTACTACCGCGAGGGCGTCGACTATCGCAATGGTTTTGGTCCACCGATGCAGGGCAACCACCAGTCGAACGTCAGCCTGACCTGGCATGGCGGGCAGCTACTCGCGTCCGGTGAGGTCGGAGCACCCTATCGTATCGATCCGCGGAACCTTGAGACGTTGGGTTGGACGGATTTCGAGGGGGACTTGGGGAACTCCTTTACCGCGCATTCCAAGATCGATCCGCAGACGGGCTACCTGCACTTTTTCGGTTACTTTTTCGCGCCACCGTTTTTGCAATATTATGTTGCCGATACGGCTGGTCGGGTGATTCATCGCACCGAAATTCCCGTCGCGCGTGACACGATGATCCACTCGTTTGCGATTACTGAAACCGATGTCGTTTTCTGGGAATGCCCGGCGGTGTTCGGCGCACCGGCTGTCACAGGGGGACTGCCCTATACCTGGGAGCCCTCTTACGGCTCTCGAGTCGGCGTGATGCCGCTGGGTGGGGTTGGCTCGGAGATCCGATGGGTCGAGATGCCCAATTGCTATGTCTTTCATGAGCTGAACGCGTATCGCGACCGAGAAGAGATCGTTCTGGATGTTTCCCGCCATGAAAGCCTTCCGGGGGCCGAGATTCAGCTCTCAAGCCTGCCCCGATTGCATAGGTGGCGCATTGGGACTGGTTCGACCATGAGTTTTGAAGACGAAGGGGCTGTGGACGACCGCTCGATGGAGTTTCCGCAGATCGACCGTCGTTTCACGGGGCGCGAGAATCGGCACGGGTGGTGTGTCGGATTGCGCGAAAATAGCGCGACCCTCGATCCCGGCGGAATCTACCATCTGGACGGCCCTGCCGGACGAGTAAATCATTGGGACCCCGGGATGGCACGGCAGTCCGGCGAAGCGATCTTTGTTCCCGGTGGATCAGGCGAGGGCGAGGGTTGGTTGCTGGCCATCGTCTATGACCGCGCGGCTGCCGCGAGCGACTTTGTCGTGCTCGACGCACAGGATGTCGCGCGCGGACCGATTGCCGAGGTCCGCTTGCCGCAACGGGTGCCGCATGGGTTTCACGGGACCTGGGTGCCGCTGGCGAATTAACGGCTGGATGCCTACCTTGCCTCTATGAGTGATCCCGAAGGAAGCGACCTCTCGCACGTCGATGCCAGCGGCAAGGCGCATATGGTGGATGTCGGTGACAAGGCGATAACCCACCGCGTGGCCGCGGCGCGAGGCCGTGTTCGCATGCTGCCTGCGACGGCGGCCCGGATTGCCGAGGGATCGATCGCCAAGGGCGATGTGATTGCGACAGCCCGGATTGCCGGGGTGATGGCGGCCAAGCGCACCGGCGAGTGGATCCCCCTATGTCATCCGCTGCCTCTGGAATACGTCGACGTTCGTCTCGAAGTGGATGCCGACGTCGGTTGCGTGGCGATTGAGGCCGAAGCGCGGATCACGGCCAAAACAGGAATTGAAATGGAAGCGCTCACGGCGGTGAGTGCGGCGGCATTGACGATCTACGATATGTGCAAGGCCGTGGATCGGGGCATGGTGATCGAGGATATCTGCCTGTTGCGAAAATCCGGGGGGCGCAGTGGTGATTGGGTGCGCGATGGCGAGTCCGCGAAGTAGGCACGGGGAAAAGGAAGCAGCGTAGGCGCATGGCGAAACCGGATTTTTCCAAGGGGCCCCTTTCGGGCTACCGAGTAGTCGACGTCTCAAGTGTCGTGGCAGGGCCGCTCGCGGCGATGACCCTTGCTGATCAGGGAGCGGACGTCATCAAGATCGAACCGCCCGGGGTTGGCGACCTGAGCCGCCAAGCGATCAACGAACGCAAGGGCATGGCGGCGCTCTATCTGAACTGCAATCGGGGTAAGCGCTCGATTGTCCTCGACATGAAGCAACCGGAGGGAATCGCGGTCGCCCGCGATCTGATTCGAGGTGCCGATGTGTTTATTTCGAATTGGCGTCCGGGGGCGGCCGAGCGATTGGGTTTGGGTGAGGCGGATTTGCGTTCGGAGTGTCCCGATTTGATTCATTGCCAGATCACCGGCTTCGGTCCCACCGGACCTTACAGCGACCACCGTGTTTACGATCCGGTGCTGCAGGCACTGTCGGGTTATGTTGCCCTGCAAGAAAACCCCGAGTTTCCGATTCGCGATCTGGTGCGCAACGTCGAGGTGGACAAGGCCACGGCCTATACGGCGGCGCAATCGATCACGGCGGCCTTGCTCGCGCGCGAGCGCGGTGCGCGCGGACAGCACCTGCAGATCTCGATGCTGGACGTGGCCCTGTCGTTCTTCTGGCCCGACGGCATGCTGACGCGTAGCCTTCTGGGCGAAGGCGTGCGCCGTACCTTGATGATTGCTGATACTTACCGCGTGTGGATGACTCAGGACGGACAAATCGTCTATTTCACCAACACCACCGAAGATGTCTACAACCTCTTTACCGCGCTAGGCCATCCCGAGTGGCAGGACGAGGAGCAGTTCTCGCGGGGGCGGGTGGGCACGGAGGAAAGTCGTGCCGAGATCGGCCAGCGTGTGCTTGATGGCTTTGCGAACCTCACCACCGCAGAGGTCGTCGAGAGGCTGCGTGCGCACGGAGTACCGGTGGCGCCGGTCAATGAGATTGACGAGGTATGTCAGGACCCCCAGATCGTCCACAACGGACGCGTGCAGGAACGCCGCCATCCAGTCTATGGGGATTTCCGCGAAGTCTTGCCGGCGACGGATTTCTCGGCAACGCCGGCGCCGCAAGCCTCGATCCCGGCGCTTCGCGGCGAGCATAGCGAGGAAATTCTCGGCGAGAGTGGCCGGAGTCCCGACCAGGTGCGTGCCCTGATCGAGGGGAAAATCGTCGGCACCCCCGACCACCGCCTGTAACAACTCGTTTCGCTTTCCCGGGCTTGAGTGAAGCACTCTGCTTATGGTGCCTTGCGGATCGACACTCCTTGCTGGATTTGAACGCGGCACGAGAATCGCTTGGTAGCGATTCATGCGGCAAGCAAACGGATGGGAAGGCGAGGCGCGCGAGCGGTTTATTCGTGGCGGGGCCGAGGCCCTGAGTGATCTGGAATTGATCCGTCTCGTTCTGGCCGGATCGGGCCCGCTCGACGAAGCACGTTTGCGTTGCTGGATGTCGAGGCAGGGCGGGTTGCGCGGCCTGTCGATCTCGAGTCTTTGCGAGCTTGCTCAACTCGATGGGCTGGGTCTCACTCGCGCAACCACACTGCTGGCAGCAATTGCTCTGGTGCGTCGTGCGGATGCCGCAGGCCTGCGCGTCGGCGAGCCGATCGGCTGCAGTGATGAAGTCTACCGTTATGTTCGGCCGCGCTTCGCCGGGGTCCTGCAAGAGCGTTTCTATGTCCTTCTTCTCGATGGACAAGGGCGCCTGCAGGCTGATGTGCGCATCTCGGAGGGAACACTGACCGCGAGCCTCGTGCATCCTCGCGAGGTTTTCCGCCGTGCGATCCGCGAAACCGCTGCCGCGATGATACTTGTGCATAATCACCCGAGTGGCGACCCGACGGCGTCGCCGGAGGACCGGCAACTCACGGATCGCCTGGTGCGCGCGGGCGACCTTCTGGGCATCCCGGTGCTGGATCATATCGTCGTGGGCGCCGAGACTTACACGAGTTTTGCCGATGCTGGCTGGATCGGGGGACTGGTGCCCGCGGAACGAGTTTTCTCAGCCCTCGATCGCTCCTGAGGACTCGCTTGCTCGAGCGGCGTGGCCTTCGCCGACATGGTGGTCGTCGCGGAGTCGGCAGAGGATCAAGCCGCGATCGCGGAGTCGGTGTTCGCGGGGCGGTCGTTGCAGTAGTCGCCCGCAAATCGGGGCAGGCTGGAAATATCAGCAGACGACATTCGCGACTAATTTCTGCAGGCGCATAAAACCCCTAGAAACCCGCCGTTTTTGCACCAGCCCACTTCCTCGCCTTGACCGCCAAGGCGGCTCTGACCTAGGCTTCGCGCATCGACTAACC